>NZ_JFHO01000035.1:0-46532 GCF_000724705.2 Acidiphilium sp. JA12-A1 | reverse complement strand
CGAACATCACCGGCCGCGACTTTCGTTCCAGGTCGATGAAGATCGTGACGTAGTTGTGGCCCCGCTTCGAGGCCGTCTCGTCGAATGCCACCGCCCTCAGTTCGGCAAGGTCGAGCCGATCCAGTGCCTGCCCGACGTAATGCCCGATGATTCGCCAGAGCCGCTGGTCGGTGATAGCCATTTGCCGTGCCGCCGCCTGTACCGGCATTTCGCGCGCCAGCATCAGCGCCACCTGCTCGAACAGCAGCGTGAAGCCGCTGCCTTCCCGCGCCCACGGTACCCGCACCCGCTTCACCCCGTGTTCCGGGCAGTCCGCGCGGGGCACCCGTGCAAGGATAATGCAGTGGTGCTGGAAGAAATTCAGATGCCGCCAGCGGAACTCGGCAAAGTCATGTGCCTTGCAGACCCGACCGCATTCCGGGCAGGCAAACAGAGAACCCCGATCCGCCTCCAGCCGCAGATGCAGCTCGTGTGGATGCTTCCCCGTCTCCAGATGCTGACCTGCCAGACGCCATGGCGGCGTAACTCCAAGACCCAGCGCCAGAACCTGTTCCGCATCCATCGCAGCCTCCCAAAACCTAAAGGGAGGCTATCCCATCAGACCAAAGCATTCAGCCCATTTCCATTCGTCGCGTCGAGGAGCCCATTTTCATCGACTGCCGCAACGCGGTCTCGACCTCCTCGCGCTCGCGCACCTGGTTCGTCGTTTCCGTCAGGGCGGCGTGCACCCCGTCGATCCGGCCGTCGGCGTCGAGAATCGGCGTATAGGACAGGCTGAGCCAGATCTGCTCGGGGCTGTCGCCACGGTCGGACACCAGGCTGTAATCGTGCAGCACCACCGTCTCGCCCGCGTGGACACGGGCGAGAATGTCGCGGATGAAGCGCTTCATGCGCGGGTTCGCCTGCGCCGCCGGCTGCCCGAGGCTGCCCGGATGATGCCGGCCAAGCAGCGCGGCGCAGGCGTCGTTGTAGATCAGGATGCCCTCGGGGCCCCACATTGTCGCGATGGCGATGTCCGAGCGGCAGATCAGCTGCACGGTCCGCCGCCGGATTGCCGACCAGGTATCGATCGGGCCGAGCGGTGTCGCGGCCCAGTCAAAACCGGCGATCATGGCGGGCATGAACGCTTCGGGCGCCGGATCGGTCGCACCGGCCTGCGCCAGCGTCAGCGGGATCGAAGTCTCAGCCACCGTCGGTTGTCTCCAGCCCGCGGCCGGGAACCGGCGTCCCGCGCGGTCACATCATTGCCGTGGCGAGGTCGCCCACCGCCGCTTTTTTGCCCCGTTCCGTCACAAGCCCGGCACTCGCAGTCTGTCGGTAAAACAAGATTTGGTTAAAACTCATACGGACTTGATACATGTCCAATATATGAATGTAATGTCATGAATTTTAAATGTAGGTAGGTCTCATCCTTCCAGAAGTCCAGCCTTTTCCGCGGAACGGCCATAGAGGAAGGTCCACAGCATCAGCAGCCCGATGGTCACGTAGCCGACGATCGGCCCGACGATGAGAAACCGGCCGACCGGCAGCGAAAACACCAGCACGCTGCGCACGGCCGTCTCCACCACCAGCCCGATGCCCCAGACGATCGTCATCACCGTCATCACCCGCCGGAAGCCCGGCTGGTGGCGATAGGATTCGAATTCCGCGCTGTCCTCGGCCGATTGCCGCTTCAGGCTGGCGCTGGCGAGCACATAGATCAGCGGCCGGCGGATCAGCGCCGAGACGATGAAGATGAAGCCGATCAGTCCGGTGACTAGCGATTCCCGCATCAGCAGCAGCTTGGGCGAACCGCCGAGCGCGAACCCGGCGAGCGAGAGCGCGATGCCGCCGAGCACCATGACCGAGATCGCGTCGACCCGCCGGTGGCGGGCGAACTCGACGAGGCTCCAGACGATCGGCGGCGCCGCCGAGGCCATGATCGCGTGGATCTCGCCGATATGCGGCTTGCTGAAATGATAGACGGTCCAGGGCAGCAGGAAATTGAACAGGATTTCCAGCGCCATCATGACGCGCTTGCGGGTGACGATGCCCTTCATGGCAGGATCTCCGCCCCTTCGAGGAGTTGCGCCGTCGACCGGCCGATCTCTTCCGCCGCCAACGCTTCCGCCCGCCCGCCGAGATGGGCGGCGAGGAAATGCTCGGTGATCGCGTTGAAGGCGATGCTGTTCTCCGGCCGCGCGAAACCGTGCCCCTCGTCGGGGAACAGGACGTAGGTCACCGCGATCCCCTTCGCCTTCAGCGCCGCCACCATCTGGTCGGACTCGGCCTGCTTCACCCGCGGGTCGTTCGCCCCCTGGCCGATCAGCAGCGGCCGGGCGAGGCGCGCGGCCTGGTGCACTGGCGAGCGCTCGCGCAGCAGCGCCGCGCCCTCCGGCGTCGCCGGGTCGCCGAGCGCGCGGGTGAAGATGCTGCGCCCCGCCTCCCAATAGGGCGGAATCGTCGCGAGCAGGGTTTCGAGATTGGACGGGCCGACGATGTCCACCCCGCAGGCATAGCGCTCCGGATTCCGGGTCATCGCGGCGAGCGTCGCATACCCGCCATAGGACCCGCCCATGATGGCGATCCGGCTTGGATCGGCGATGCCCTGGCCGATCGCCCAGTCCACCGCATCGAGCAGGTCGTCATCCATCGCCCGGCCCCATTCGCGGTCGCCGGCATTGAGGAACGCCTTGCCGAACCCGGTCGAGGCCCGGAAATTGACCGACAGCACGGCATAGCCCCGGTTGGCCAGCCACTGGTGATACGGGTTGAACCCGAAGGAATCCCGCGCCCACGGCCCGCCATGCACCAGCAGCACCAGCGGCCGCGGCGCCGATCCCCCATCCGCCGGCAGGGTGAGGTACGACACGAGGGACAGCCCGTCCCGTGCGGCGATCACCACCGGGCGCATCGGTGCGAGCGGGGCGTCGGCAAGGTCGGGCCTTGTGTCGTAGAGCTTCTCCAGCGCCCGTGTCTTCCGGTCATACAGCCAGGCCACGCCTGGGGCGGTGTCCGAGGCGGCGCCGACGATCCAGAACCGGTCGTCCTCGCTGCGCGACTGGATGCCCCAATCGCCGATCCCGGCGGCATCGAGCGCGTCGAGATCCGGCTGGATCGCGGGATCGAGCGCCACGTAGCGGTTGCGCTCGTAATTCACGCCATAGGCGAGCGGCGTGTTCTCGTGCAGCCGGACGATGATCTCGCCGATATCCGCCCGCGCATCCTCGGCGAGCATGGTGGCCTCGCCGGTCTCGAGGTCGAGGCGGAACAGCGCGGCGGTATCGCGCCCGGCGCTGCTCAGCATCAGCGTCGTCCGCCCATCGGCGGTGAACAGGCCGAGCACGCCCGAGGTCATCGCGTCTTCCGGCGCGAAACGCATGAACGGCGCCCAGCCGCCGGCGCCATCCGGGCGCAGCACCGTCTGGCTGCCGTCGCCCTCCAGCCGCGCGGCGAGGCGCAGGGCGAAATCCTCGTCCACATCGAAGCCGGCGAGGCCGGGATTTTCCGCGATCATCGTCGACCGCCCGGTCGCGATCTCGATCCGGTAGAGATCCGGCCATTGCGGGTCGCGCGCATTGTGGCTGACCACCGCCTCGCCGGGATGGCGGGGGGAGAGCTTGACGATGCTCGCCTGGATCGGGCCGTGCGGCGTCAGGTCGCGCATCGCCCCGGTCTCGCAGTCGACGGCGTGGAGATGGAAATTCTCGTCACCGTCATTGTCCTTGACCACGAGAAGATGCCGCCCGTCATGCGCCCAGGCATAGCCCGGAATGCCGCGCCGCCGCTCGTCGGTCAGCGGCCGCGCCGCGTCGATCCGCCCGCGCGGGGCGACGAAGAGGTTCATCACCCCGTTGCGCGGCGCGAGAAAGGCGATCGTGCCGCCATCGGGGCTGATCTGCGCGCCCGCCCGGCGCGGATTGCCGAACAGGGCGGCGCGCGGAATGAGGGGCAGGGCGGTGGTGTCTGTCGTGCGGTCCATGCGGACTTCCTATCGGAGATCGCGTCGCGGCGAAACCGCGCCCCGCCAGCGCGGCGAAACCGCGCCCCGTTTCAGTGCAGCCGGTCGAGCCGCAGCCGCTCGCGCCCGTCGGTCAGCCGCCGCGCCGCGAAATAGGCCGCGCCCACGGCGGCGATGCCGGTCGCCCCGGCGAGCAGGAACATCAGCATGATCTGGTATTTCACCGCCGAAACCGGCGACAGCCCGGCGAGGATCTGCCCGGTCATGATGCCCGGCAGCGTCACCAGCCCGGCGGCGGACATGGTGTTGACGATCGGCAGCATCCCCCGGCGCACCGCCTCGCGGATCAGCGGGCGCATCGCGTCGCGGAACGTCGCCCCGAGGGCGAGCTGCGCCTCGATCGCGGCGCGCTCGCGCGTCACCGCCGAGAGCAGCGCGTCGAGCGAGAGCGAGGCGGCGTTGAGCGCGTTGCCAAGCATGATCCCGGCGAGCGGAATGGCATAGCGCGCCGCATACCACGGTTCCGGGCGGATCGCGGTGGCCAGCGCGAAGACCGCGGTGATGAAGGTGGCCAGCGCCACCGCCGAAAGCCCGGCGATCTGGTTGCCGTAGCGCGCGAGCCGCCGCTCCGGCCGTGCCGCGACCTCGCGTCCGGCGATCGCGACCATCAGCAGGATGATGCCGAGCGTGAGCAGCGGCGCCTCGGCGGCGAACACGAAGCGGAGCAAAAACCCGATCAGCAGGAGTTGCACGGCGCAGCGCGCCGCCGCGACCAGCAATTGCCGGTGCAGCCTGAGGCCGAGCAGCACCGAGGCCAGCGCATCGACCAGCACGAGCGAGGCGGCGATCAGCAGATCCGCCGGGGTCAGGTCGATCGGGGTCATGCGAGGTTCAGCCGCCCGCCTTCGAGATGCATCCGCTGCGCGCCAAGGCGCTGGGCCTGTTCCTCGTCATGCGTCACCATCACGATCGCGGTGCCGGCGGCAAGGCGCAGCGCCAGCAGCTTCTCGACCAGCACCGTCGCCTTCGGATCGAGCGCGCCGGTCGGCTCGTCGAGCAGCAGCACGTCGGGCCGGGGCAGGATGGTGCGGATCAGGGCGAGGCGCATCCGCTCGCCGGTCGAAAGCCGGTGGATCTTCTGGTCGAGCAGCGCCGGCGCCAGGGCAAGCTGCGGCATCATCTCCGCCGCCGCCGCGCGGTCGGGGAAATGGGCGGCAGCCGTCTCGTGCCACCAGCCCGGCTCGGCCGGCAGATAGGCGACGCGCCGCCGCCAGGACGGCGCCGGCATCGCCGCGCGGTCCGCCCCGCCGAGCGCGACCTGCCCCTCATGCGGATCGAGATCGGCGATCATCCGCAGCAGCACGGACTTGCCCGCCCCGGACGGGCCGGTGATCGCCACCGCCTCGCCGCGCCCGAGTTCGAGGTCGAACGGCCCGCCCGCGGCCCCGCGCAGGCCGGCCGCCACCAGGAATGACGCCACCGCCTCAGCCGGCGAAGGCGGCAAGCATCCGCGCCTCGGCCCGCATGCCGCGATGGAAGCAGCGCATCTCGAATTTCTCGTTCGGGCTGTGGATGCAGTCATCGTCCAGCCCGAAGCCGACCAGCAGCGTCTTCAGCCCGAGCTGCCGCTCGAACGCCTCGACCACCGGAATCGACGCGCCGCATCCGGCGAGCACCGGCTTGCGGCCGAATTCCTGCTCCAGCGCCGCCCGCGCCGCGCGGACGAAGGGCAGGTCGACCGGCACGACCAGCCCGGCCGAGGCGCCATGCACCTCGAAACGCGCCTTCGCATCCGGCAGCAGCCGCGCGTTGACGAATTCCTTGAATCCCTCGACCACCTTCGCCGGGTCCTGGCCCGGCACCAGGCGGAAGGTGAGCTTGGCGCCGGCCTCGGCGGGAATCACCGTCTTGGTGCCCTCGCCCTGATAGCCGCCGAAAATGCCGTTGATCTCGGCGGTCGGCCGCGCCCAGTTCTGCTCCAGCACCGAAAACCCGCGCTCGCCGCTCGCCCGGGCGAGGCCGATGCCGCCGAGCCAGGCGGCCTCGTCGAACCCCGTCGCCCGCCAGGAGGCGAGCACGTCCGCCGGAATATCGAGGATGCCGTCATAGAAGCCCGGAATCCGGATCCGCCCGTCGGCGTCGAACAGGTCGCCGAGAATGCGGGTCAGCGCGCGGATCGGGTTGAGCGCCGGCCCGCCGAACAGGCCGGAATGCAGGTCGCGGTCCGGCCCCGAAATCCGCACCTCCACCGCCGCGAGCCCGCGCAGGCTGGTGGTGATCGCCGGCGTCTGCCGGTCCCACATGTTGGTGTCGGCGACGAGCACGAAATCGGCCTTCAGCGCCTCCCGCTCGGCCTCGAGCATGGCGGCGAGCGAGGGGCTGCCGCACTCCTCCTCGCCCTCCAGCAGCACGGTGAGGTTCACCGGCAGGCCGCCCGTCACGTCGAGCCAGGCGCGCACCGCCTCCAGCACCATCATCACCTGGCCCTTGTCGTCCACCGCGCCGCGGGCGACCACGCGCGGGCCTTCCGGATGGTCGACAAGCTGCGGGTCGAACGGATCGCTGTGCCAGAGGTCCAGCGGATCGGCGGGCTGCACGTCGTAATGCCCGTAATACAGCACGGTCGGCGCATCCGGCCCGGCCTTGTGATGCGTCGCGATCACGCCGGGCAGGCCCCTGGTCTCCGACAGCCGTGCCGCGAATCCCATCCCCGCGAGCAGGTCGCGCATATGTGAAGCGGCGCGCAGGCAATCCGCCCGGTGCGGCGAGGTTTCGGTCAGCCCCTGCGCGCTGATCGAGGGAATCCGCAACAGCTCGAACCAGCGCCCGCGCGCGCTGTCGAGATGGGCGTCGATATGGGCGAGAACGTCGTCGATCCTGCTGGTGCTCATCGAATGTCCCTCTGTTGGCGGCACGACGATAGGGGAGGGCGGCGTGCCGGAAAAGACAGCGGCGCTCAAGCCAGCCCGTCGATCGCCTCCGCGAGGCGGATATCGCGCGCCGAAAGCCCCCCCGCGTCATGGGTCGACAGCAGGATCGTCACGCGATTGTAGACATTCGACCATTCCGGATGATGGTCGTGCTTCTCCGCGAGCAGCGCCACCCGCGTCATGAACGCGAAGGCCTCGGAGAAATCGGCGAAGGCGAAGCGCCGTTCGATCGCGTCGCGGTCCTTCGCCAGCGACCATTCCGGCAAGAGGTCGACAAGGGCGGCGCGTTCGGCATCGGTCAGGCGGGGGATCATGTCGTGTCTCCTTGCTCCGAGAGGGCGGCGGCGAAGGCGGCGCGCAGGGCGGGGATCACCTCGGTCTCGAACCAGGGCCGCCGCGCCGCCCAGGCCCGTGTCCGCCAGGAGGGATGCGGCAGCGGAAACCGCGAGGGCAGATAGGCTGCGAACCCCCGCACCCGCTCCTCCATCGCCCCCTTGCCGAGATGATAGAGAATCGCGTGGCTGCCGACCAGCAGCGTGAGGCGGATCGCCGGCATCGCCGCGCGCAGCCGCCCCTGCCAGAGCCTGCCGCATTCCGGCCGCGGCGGGGCGTCGCCGCCGCGCGCCAGCCGTCCCGGATAGCACAGCCCCATCGGCACGATCGCGATCCGGCTTTCGTCGTAGAACGTGGCCCGGTCGATGCCGAGCCAGTCGCGCAGCCGGTCGCCCGAGGGATCGTTCCAGGGAATCCCGCTCGCGTGAACCTTCGTCCCCGGCGCCTGCCCGACGATCAGCACGCGCGCCGTGGCCGAGATGCGGAACACCGGGCGCGGGCCCAGCGGCAACGACGCGGCGCAGACCGTGCAGGCGCGCGCCGCCGCGGCGACGTCGTCGATCGTCTCGCCCGCCGTCGCGCCGGCCCCGCCCGCCACGACGGGGTCGGGGATCATGGTCACGTCTCGTATCGGGCGATCTTCCAGTCGTCCGGCTCCGCGGCGGCATCCCGGTACCAGGCATCGACCAGCTCATGCGCCCGAATGGCGGCGAGATAGGCTTCGGTCGTCGCCGTGACCTTCGGTCGGTAGGTCAGCAGCCGCGAGACCACCGGCGCATACATCGCATCCGCCCCGGTCAGCGCCGCGCCGAACAGGAACGGCCCGCCGGCGCCGAAGCGCTTGCGCGTCTCCGCCCAGATCGCCTCGATCCGGTCGAGATCGGCGCGCACCGCCGGCGCCGGCTCGGCGGGCTCCAGCGTGCGCGTGCAGTTCATCGGCATGGCGAGGCGGAGTTCGCGGAATCCGCTATGCATCTCGGCGGCGATGGCGCGCGCATGGGCGCGGGCGATGCGCGCCGCCGGCCAGATCTGCGGCGCGATCTCGGCGCAATACTCGATGATGGCGAGACTGTCCCAGACCCGCGCCCCCTCGTGTTCGAGGAACGGCACCATGCCCGAGGGCGAGACGGCCTTCACCGCCGGCGTGTGCCCGCCCGCCAGCGGGATCACCCGCTCCTCCACCGCGAGGCCGGCAAGGCGCACGGCCAGCCACCCGCGCAACGACCACGAGGAATAGCGGCGGCTGCCGATATAGAGGACCGATGAGTTGTCATTCATGATTGACGATTAGCCCGGATGCAGCCGCCCCGCCATATCGGGCGCCCGTCCGCCGGTATCGCGCGCCCCGCCCGGCGGCGCCGCGGTGCGGCCGATGAACGAGGCGATATCCCGCCAGACCGGCGGCATCAGCCCGAAGCTCGGCAGCACCGAGAGCAGCAGCCGGACATGCGAGAGCCGTTCGTAAATCCGCGTGTCCACCGTCGCGCCGGCCTCGCGCAGCCGGGCCGCCAGCGCCGCCGTGTTGGCCGGCGCCACCAGCCGGTCCCGCGCGCCGGTGATCAGCAGCGACGGCGGGGCGGCGGGGCTCACATGGCTGATCGGCTGACAGACCGGATCATCGGCGAAGCGGTCGAAGATGCGGCGATAGACCGGCCCGGTCATCGGCAGGAAATCATACGGCCCCGCGAGCCCGATGGCGCCGGCGAGCGCCGACGGCGTCACCCCCTCGGCGCCGAGATACCCTTCCGCCAGAGCGAGCATCATCGCGAGATAGGCCCCGGCGGAGTGCCCGGCGACGAACACCGCCCGGCCATCGCCGCCGAATTGCCACGCATGGCGGAGCATGAAGGCGGTCGCCCGTGCCGCGTCGTGAATGAACGCCGGGTAGCGGACCTCCGGGTAGAGCCGGTAGTCGGGCACCGCGACGACCAGGCCGAGCCGGGCCAGCGCGCGGCCGAGAAACGCATATTCGCCCCGCGCGCCGGTCTGCCACGAGCCGCCATAGAAGAATACGACGACGGGCAGAAGGCCGCCGCCCGCGCGGGCCGGCCGATGGATGTCGAGCCGGTCGCGCGTCCCGTCGCCGAACGCGACATCCCGTGTCGTGACCGTGCCGAACCGCGGCACCGCGCGGTTCAGCAGGTCGATCGGCGTCGGCAATGCTGTCATGTAACGGATATGGCGGGCCGTTTCTGCCCGGCAATATATGCCGGTCCGGCAAAATCTGCCGCATGCGTGCCGCGTCCATCCCGCATTCGCGCCGGAACACCGCCGGGAAATCTGGCACGCGAGATGCATCCACATCCGTCGAGGGCTTCGGGCGGACGGGCGCAGTCCCGCCGGCCGCGCACCCGGCCACGAAAGGAGTTCGCGCATGATCATCCACAATCTCGCCGCCGCGGCGCAGCCCATCGCCTATGCCGGCGGCATCGCGTCGTCGCACCGTCCCGGATTCGGCGCCACGCTGCAGGCGACGCTCGCCAGCCTGCAGGCAACGCAGGCCGGCACCTCCGCCGTCCTCAACGGCATCGGCCCGGCCCAGGCGCTGCCCGGCGCCCAGAGCAGCACCACGCACCATCACCACCAGGCGCCGGCGATCCCTGGCCTCGGCTAATCGAAGGGCGGATTTGGCCGAAGCCGCGTTTGCGGCTAATCGGCCCGCATGACTGACGTCGCCGCATCCGGCTGGGCGGGGTTCGACCTCGCCCGGCCCCTCGTCATGGGCATCCTGAACGCCACGCCCGACAGTTTTTCGGGCGGCGGCGCGACGCAAGGCCCCTCGGCCCTGATCGAAACCGGGCTCGCCATGCGCGCGGCCGGCGCCGCGATCATCGATGTCGGCGGCGAAAGCACCCGCCCCGGCGCCGCCGTGGTGCCGCCCGACATCGAGATCGCCCGCATCGTGCCGGTCATCGGCGGCCTCGCCCGGGACGGCGCGACCGTCTCGGTCGACACGCGGAACGCCGCCACCATGCGCGCCGCCCTCGATGCCGGGGCTCGCATCGTCAACGACGTCTCCGGCCTCCGCCACGACCCGGCCGCCGCGCCGCTGGTGGCGGCGGCGGGATGCCCGGTCATCCTGATGCACATGCGCGGCACCCCGGCGACGATGAGCGCGCAGGCGCTCTATGACGATGTCGTCGCCGATGTCCTCGCCGAACTCGCCGCCACCCGCGACGCCGCCCTTGCCGCCGGCATCGCGCCCGCCGCCATCGCGCTCGATCCCGGTTTCGGCTTCGCCAAGCGCGGCGCGCAGAACGTGGCGCTGCTGCGCGCCCTGCCATCCTTCCGCGCGCTCGGCCATCCGGTCCTCGCCGGCGTCTCGCGCAAGCGCTTCATCGGCGAACTCGCCGGCGAGCCCGACCCCGCCCGCCGCGATCCCGGCTCCATCGCCGCCGCCCTGTTCGCGGCGGGGCGGGGGGCGGCGATCCTCCGCGTCCACGACGTGCCCGGCACGGTGCAGGCGCTGCGCGTCTGGCAGGCCCTCGCCGATGCCTGACTGGACCGTGAGGCCGTCTCTTGGGATATTGGGCGCGCCGGCCCGGCCCACGCCACAGCAAGGTTTCGATCCGCGATGAACCAGATCCAGCCCCGCCCCAAACGCCGCCTGTTCGGCACCGACGGCATCCGCGGCCGCGCCAACACCGCGCCGATGACCGCCGAAATCGCGCTCCGCCTCGGCCAGGCGGCCGGCCTGCTGTTCACCCGCGGCGATCACCGCCACCGGGTCATCATCGGCAAGGACACCCGCCTGTCCGGCTACATGCTCGAACCGGCGCTCACCGCCGGCTTCATCGGCGCCGGAATGGACGTGACCCTCGCCGGCCCGCTGCCCACCCCGGCCATCGCCATGCTCACCCGCAGCCTGCGCGCCGATCTCGGCGTGGTCATCTCGGCCTCGCACAACCCGTTCGAGGATAACGGCATCAAGCTGTTCGGCCCGGACGGCGCCAAGCTGTCCGACGAGACCGAAGCCGAGATCGAGGCGCTGATGGAGGAGGATCTCTCCGGCCGGCTCGCCGCCCCGTCGGCGCTCGGCCGGGCGATGCGCCTGGTCGACGCCGCGGGCCGCTACGTCGAATCCGCGAAGTCGAGCCTGCCGCGCGGGCTGCGGCTCGACGGCCTGCGCGTCGTCCTCGATTGCGCCAATGGCGCCGCCTACAAGGTGGCGCCGGCGGCGCTGTGGGAACTCGGCGCCGAGGTCATCACCCTCGGCGTCAGCCCCGACGGGTTCAACATCAACCACGAATGCGGCTCGACCGTCCCCTCCGCCCTGTCGGCGGCGGTGGTCAAGCACCGCGCCGATCTCGGCATCGCGCTCGACGGCGACGCCGACCGCGTGATCCTCGCCGACGAGCGCGGCCGGATCATCGACGGCGACCAGGTGCTGGCGCTGATCGCCCGCGCCTTCCAGGCCGATGGCCGCCTGTCGGGCAGCGGCATCGTCGCCACCGTGATGTCCAATCTCGGGCTGGAGCGCTATCTCGGCGGCCTCGGCCTCGCCCTGCACCGCACCCCGGTGGGCGATCGCTACGTTGCCGAACACATGCGCGCGCACGGTCTCAATCTCGGCGGCGAGCAGTCCGGCCACGTCATCCTCGCGGATTTCGCCACCACCGGCGACGGGCTGATCGCGGCCCTCCAGGTGCTGGCGGTGCTGGTGCGCGAGGGGCGGCCGGCGAGCGAGGTGTGCCGCCTGTTCACGCCGCTGCCGCAATTGCTGCGCAATGTCCGCTACAGCGGCGCCTCGCCATTGCTCTCGCCCGCCGTCACGGCGGCGGCGGCGGCGGCGGAGGCAAGGCTCGCCGGCATCGGCCGGTTGCTCCTGCGCGCCTCCGGCACCGAGCCGCTGATCCGCGTGATGGCCGAGGGCGAGGACGAGCAGCTCGTCGCCGCCGTGGTCGACGAGCTCTGCGCCGTGATCGAGGCGGAATCGGCCGGCTGAGCGCGGCGATGGACTGGTTCCGGGTTCTCGCCATCGGCGGCTCGGACAGCGGCGGCGGCGCCGGCATCGAGGCCGACGTCAAGACGATCACCGCCCTGGGCGGCTACGCGATGACCGCGATCACCGCCGTCACCGCGCAGGACACCACCGGCATCGCCGCCATCGCCCCGGTGCCGCCCGATCTCGTCGCCCGGTCGATCCGCATGGTCGTGGCCGATCTGGGGGTCGATGCCATCAAGCTCGGCATGCTCGGCAGCGCCGGGACGGCCGAGGAAGTCTCCCTGGCGATCGCCGCCGCGGCGCCGGCCGCGCCTCTGGTGCTCGACCCCGTCCTCGCCTCGACCAGCGGCACCGCGCTGGCGGGGGAGGGCGCGCTCGCCATCATCCGCGACCGTCTGCTGCCCCGCGCCACGCTGGTGACGCCCAATCGCGACGAGGCGGCAACCCTCGCCGGCCTCGCCATCGATTCGCACGAGGATGCGATCCGCGCCGGCCGCGCGCTCTGCCGCCTCGGCGCCCGAGCCGTCCTGCTGAAGGGCGGCCATTTCGACGGCGATCCGGTCATCGACCGCCTGATCGCCGGCGACGACGTCGTGACCTTCGCCCATCCCCGCATCGCGACGCGCCACACCCACGGCACCGGCTGTACCCTGGCCAGCGCGATCGCCTGCGGCCTCGCGCGCGGCCTCGATCTCCGGGCCGCGATCGAGGCCGCCGAAGCGTTCCTCCACGCCGCCCTGCGCGCCGCCCCGGGGTTGGGCCGCGGCCACGGGCCGCTCGGCCATGCCCGCGCCGCCGCGCTCTTGCAGGATCGTCCGCCGGCATGATCTAGAATTCCGTCACTGATCGAGGAGGAAGTTCCTGCCATGAAAACACTGTATCACGGGCGCGGCCACGCGACCGGCGGCCGCACCGGCCATGCCGAAACCAGCGACGGCCGCCTCAAGGTCGATCTCAGCACGCCGAAGGAACTCGGCGGCGATGGCGGGCAGGGCACCAATCCGGAACAGCTCTTTGCCATCGGCTATTCGGCCTGTTTCCTCGGCGCGCTGAAATTCGTCGCCAATCAGGCGAAGGTGAAGATCCCCGAGGATGCGAAGGTGAATGCCGAGATCGGCATCGGCCCGCGCGACGACGGCACCGGGTTCGGGATCACGGCGCACCTGACCGTGACCATCCCGGGCATGGACCGCGCGCAGGCCGAGGACCTGGTGCGCAAGGCCGAGATCGTCTGTCCCTACGCGCATGCGACGCGCGGCAATATCGACAGCAGATTCGCCGTTGCCTGAAAGGCTTTCTTAAACTTTTCCGGCTATCCGGGTGCCATGCAGTCAGTGTTGCCCATGGCACCCGTGAGCGGGCCTGCCGCAGCCGGACGCCCCGCCGGGCGCTGCGGTTGCGTGCCGGCGGCGATCCCTCGTCGCCATGGATAACCCGTCGCTCAAGCCGGCCGAAGAGCCGGGGAACGATCTCGGCGCGCGGATCGACCAGCTCACGGTCCTGAGCTTCGTTGCCGATGCGGCGACCGAGCAGGTGATACGCGACGGGCTGGGCGACCTGGCCCAGACGGGCATCCAGAACACGGCGGACATTCGCCGCGGCAATCTGAAGGCCGCCATCGCCGCCCTCGCGAAAGTCCCGACGCCGCAAATCGTCGTCGTCGACATCGGCAAGGACGAGCGGCCGATGCACGCCCTGCTCGAACTCTGCGATGTCATCGAACCGTCGGTCTCCCTGCTGGTGATCGGCGAGGTCGACGATGTCGATCTCTACCGCAACATCATCCGGCGGGTCGGCGCGATCGACTACCTGTTCAAGCCGATCACCCGCGAGCTTGTCGCCCGCCATTTCGCCTCGCTGATCACCCGAAATTCGCCGGTCGCCGACCTGACGCGAGGCGGCCGGGTCATTTCCGTCACCGGCGCGCGCGGCGGGGTCGGCGGCAGCACCATCGCCGCCGCGCTGGCCTGGTATCTGGGCGTCGAGTCGAACCGTCACACCCTGCTGCTCGATGCCGATCCGTTCATCGGCACGGCACAGGACTGGTTCGGGGTCGAATTCAAACCCTCGTTCCAGACCCTTCTGCAGGATGCCGGAGATGACCCGGGTGCTGCCGTCGCGGGCGCGGTCCGGCCGGTCCGGAACCGGTTGCATGTCCTGGGCTCCCCGCCCGATCTCGCCTGCCAGCCGGCCGCCTCCGCCGGCGCCGCCCGGCGGATCATCGATGCGATCCGCATGCGCTTCAACTTCGTGATCGTCGACCTGCCGTTCCTGCCGATCCAGCAGCACCGGGAACTGCTCGAACTCGCTCATCACCGCATCATCGTCCTCGACCCGAGCATCGCGAGCCTGCGCGATACGGTGCGCCTGATCGCCGCGTCCAGCACGCCGGGCCAGCCGCAGCGGCCGACGATCTTCCTGAACCGCGAAGGCGCGGCCGGCGGCCTGCGTCGCAAGCACATCGAGGATGCGCTCAAGCGCAAGGTCGATCTCAGCCTTCCCGAACTGCCCAAACTCTTCACCAGCCTCGGCGCGCAGGAACGCTTCGCCGGGGTGCCCAAGGGGCCGCTCGGCCGCCTGATCGAAGACCTGGCGCGCGAAGCGGGCTTCGAGCGCGGACGCAACGCCGCCGCCTGACCGCCTGACGCAGCGCGTCGGCCACGGGCCGAGCCTGCCACAATCCACCCCGATATCGCGCCTTCACCGCTACCCGCAGAAGGCTGTCATGCGCGGTGTATTAAATTCGGCAAAAAAACATACAAAGAAAATTTATCTTTACTTAGCTTAATTTCGTCTGCCAGTCTGATTTCCGCGATGCTGAGACAGCGCGGGGGCACGAGACCGGACAGCACGAGCCACAAGGTGGTGCGCCATTGAGGAGGAAACGAAATGAGCGACGCTCTGAGGCTCGATACCTGTCTTGACCAGATCGCCAGCCAGCTTCCCGCACTGACCGCTTCATGCCGCGTCGTCGAGGCGCTGGCCGGCGCCGCGAGACAGATCGCCCATCTGCTGGCCCGCGGCCCGCTCTCCGGCGATCTCGGCGCCGTCATCGGCGAGTCGCTCGACGGCGACGGCCAGAAGGCGCTTGATGCGATAACCCACGCCCTGGTGCGCGAGGCCGTCATCGCTTCCGGCGCCGCCGCCTTCGCCTCCGAGGAAGCGGCCGCGCCGGAATGGCTCGATCCGGCGGGCGAGGTCGCCGTCGCGGTCGACCCGCTCGACGGCTCGTCGAACATCGACACGCTGGCGCCGGTCGGAACGATCTTTTCCATCCTGCCCGCCCGGCATGCCAGCGGCGCCGATCCCGCAAGCCCGTTCCTGCAGACCGGGCGGCGCCAGCTCGCGGCCGGCTTCTTCATCTATGGCCCCCGCACCGCGCTCGCCGTGACGTTCGGCAACGGCACCCGCATCTTCACGCTCGATCCCGTCTCCGGCGCCTTTCTCGCGCCGGCCCCGCCGGCCACCGTGCCCGCCGCAACCCGCGAATACGCCATCAACGGATCCAATCTCCGCCACTGGGAAGAGCCGATCCGCGACTACATCGTCGAGCTGAAGCAGGGCCGGAACGGTCCGCGCGGCATCGATTTCAACACCCGCTGGCTGGCCTCCATGGTGGGCGACGCGTTCCGCATCCTCGGCCGCGGCGGCATCTATCTCTACCCGGCGGACGAACGGCAAGGCTACGAGGCCGGAAGGCTGCGACTGGTCTATGAAGCGAACCCCATCGCCTTCCTCATGGAGCAGGCCGGCGCCTCCGCCACCGATGGCCGCATCCCGATCCTCGACCTCCAGCCGGCCCACATCCATCAACGCTGCCCGCTCGTCTTCGGCTCGGCCGATGAAGTCCGCCGCGTCGCCCAGGCCTATGAAAGGGCAGGGCAGCCTTCCTCGCCGCTGTTCCGCCGGCGTTCGCTGTTCCGTTCCACCTCGAACGTGGCGGAACTGTTCGCATGAGCCAGCGCCATCCCATCATCTCCGTCACCGGTTCCTCCGGCGCGGGCACCACCTCGGTGCGCAACGTGTTCGAACAGATCTTCCGCCGCGAGAAGATCACCGCCGCGCATATCGAGGGCGATGCGTTTCACCGCTACGATCGTGCCGAGATGAAAACGAAAATGGCCGAGGCGGAAGCTGCGGGAAACCGCCATTTCAGCCATTTCAGCCCGGAGACGAATCTCCTCGCCGAGCTCGCGGCAACCTTCGAGAGCTACGCCGCGACCGGCACCGGGCAATACCGGCACTACATCCACGACCAGGACGAAGCCGAACGCTACGGCGGCACGCCCGGCACCTTCACGCCCTGGGAGGACCTGCCGGCGCCGACCGACATTCTCCTGTATGAAGGCCTGCACGGCGCCGTCAGGCATGGCGACATCGATACCGGGCGCCATGCCGACGTGAAGATCGGCGTCGTTCCCGTGATCAATCTCGAATGGATCCAGAAAATCCACCGCGACCGCGCGGCCCGCCGCTATTCCACCGAGGCGGTGATGGACACGATCCTGCGGCGGATGCCGGACTACGTGCACTACATCTGCCCGCAATTCACCGAGACCGACATCAACTTCCAGCGCGTGCCCACGGTCGACACCTCCAACCCCTTCATCGCCCGCTGGATCCCGACCGCCGATGAATCGATCGTGGTCATCCGCTTCCGCGATCCGCACGGCATCGACTTCCCCTATCTCCTCGCCATGCTGCACGGCAGTTTCATGTCCCGCGCGAACTCGATCGCGGTGCCCGGAAACAAGTTCGATCTCGCCATGCAGCTCATTCTCACCCCGATCATCATGCAACTGATGGACCGGAAAAGGCGGGCGCAATGAACCCGCCCCCGACACGCCCAGGCGGCTGGCCCCGGAAAGGAAACTGACATGGCACGCATAACATTGCGTCAGCTACTCGATCATGCGGCGGAACGCGGATATGGCGTTCCCGCCTTCAACATCAACAACATGGAACAGGTGATCGCGATCATGGAGGCCGCCGCGTCCTGCGATGCGCCGGTCATCCTCCAGGCCTCGCGCGGCGCCCGGTCCTATGCCGGCGACCGGATGCTGGCGAAGATGATCGAGGCGGCGGAGGCCGAGCACCCGCAGATTCCCATCTGCCTGCACCAGGACCACGGCAACGACGAGGCGACCTGCCTGTCGGCGATCCAGCACGGCTTCACCAGCGTGATGATGGACGGCTCGCTGATGGCCGACGCAAGAACCCCCGCCGACTACGACTACAATGTCGCCATCACCGCCCGCGTCACCGACATGGCGCATCGCGTCGGCGTTTCGGTCGAGGGCGAGCTCGGCGTGCTCGGCAGTCTCGAAACCGGCACCGGTGCGGCCGAGGACGGTCACGGCGCCGAGGGCACGCTCTCCCACGACCAACTCCTGACCGATCCCGACCAGGCGGTTGCCTTCGTGCGTGCCACGAAGGTCGACGCGCTGGCGGTCGCCATGGGAACCTCCCACGGCGCCTACAAGTTTTCCCGCAAGCCGGATGGCGCGATTCTCGCGATGCACGTCATCCGCGCCATCAACGAGCGCATGCCCGAACTCCATCTCGTCATGCACGGCTCGTCCTCGGTCCCGCAGGACCTGCAGGAGGCCTTCAACCGCCACGGCGGCGAGATGCCGCAGACCTGGGGCGTGCCCGTCGAGGAAATCCTCCTCGGCATTCGTCACGGTGTGCGCAAGGTGAATATCGACACCGATTGCCGCCTCGCCATGGCCGCCGCCATCCGCAAGGTCGCCACCGGGAACCGCGCGGAATTCGACCCCCGCCAGTTCATGAAGCCCGCCATCGCGGCACTGCGCGATCTCTGCCGCTCGCGCTTCCAGGCCTTCGGCACCGCCGGGCAGGCCTCGCGAATCAAACCGCAGCCCCTCGCCGCGATGGCCAGGCAATACGCATCCGGCGCCCTCGATCCCGTGATCGATGTCGGCCGCGCCGCTTGATGACATCAGAAGACGGAGTCCGCATCATGGATACGCCAACCCCTAACATCACCAACGAGGCCCTGACGGTGCGCGGCAAGGAGCGCTACAGGTCGGGCGTTCTCGAATACCGCAAGATGGGCTACTGGGAACCCGACTACGAACCGAAGATCACCGATGTCATCTCGCTGTTCCGCATCACCCCGCAGGATGGCGTCGATCCGGTGGAGGCGGCGGCTGCGGTCGCCGGCGAAAGCTCGACGGCGACCTGGACCGTCGTCTGGACAGACCGGCTGACGGCCTGTGAGAAATACCGGGCCAAGGCCTACCGGGTCGATCCGGTGCCCAATGCGCCCGGCCAGTATTTCGCCTATATCGCCTACGATCTCGCGTTGTTCGAGCCGGGCTCGATCGCCAACCTCACCGCCTCGATCATCGGCAACGTGTTCGGCTTCAAGCCGCTCAAGGCGCTGCGGCTCGAGGACATGCGGCTGCCCGTCGCCTATGTGAAGACGTTCGACGGCCCGGCGACCGGCATCGTCGTCGAGCGCGAACGGCTCGACAAGTTCGGCCGCCCCCTGCTCGGCGCGACGGTGAAGCCCAAGCTCGGCCTCTCGGGCCGCAATTACGGCCGCGTCGTCTACGAGGCGCTGAAGGGTGGCCTCGACTTCACCAAGGATGACGAGAACATCAACTCGCAGCCCTTCATGCACTGGCGCGACCGGTTTCTCTACTGCATGGAAGCGGTGAACAAGGCGCAGGCCGCGACCGGCGAGGTCAAGGGCACATACCTGAACGTGACCGCCGGCACGATGGAGGACATGTACGAACGCGCGTCCTTCGCCCACGAGCTCGGCTCGACCATCATCATGATCGATCTCGTCATCGGCTACACGGCAATCCAGTCGATGTCGAAATGGGCCCGCAAGCACGACATGATCCTGCACCTGCATCGCGCCGGCCACGGCACCTACACCCGCCACAAGACGCATGGCGTCAGCTTCCGGGTGATCTCCAAGTGGATGCGGCTCGCCGGCGTCGATCACATCCACGCCGGCACCGTGGTCGGCAAGCTCGAGGGCGATCCGCTCACCACCCGCGGCTTCTACGATATCCTGCGCGAGGACTATAACGAAACCCGTTACGAACACGGCATCTTCTTCGATCAGGACTGGGCCGGCACGCGCAAGGTCATGCCGGTCGCCTCGGGCGGCATCCATGCCGGGCAGATGCACCAGCTCCTCCATCATCTCGGCGAGGATGTCGTCCTGCAATTCGGCGGCGGCACGATCGGCCATCCGCAGGGCATCGCCGCCGGGGCGATGGCGAACCGCGTGGCGCTGGAAGCGATGATCCTCGCCCGCAACGAAGGGCGCGACTATCTCGCCGAAGGTCCGCAGATCCTCAACGACGCCGCGCGCCACTGCCTGCCGCTACGCCAGGCGCTCGATACCTGGGGCGAGGTGACGTTCAACTACGCCTCGACCGACACGCCCGATTTCGTCCCCACCGCGATGCCGGCCTACTGACGGAGCGTTATCATGAGACTGACCCAGGGCTGCTTTTCGTTTCTTCCCGATCTGACCGATGAACAGATCAGCCGCCAGATCCAGTACTGCCTCGACAAGGGCTGGGCGGTGAACCTCGAATATACCGACGACCCGCACCCGCGGAACACCTACTGGGAAATGTGGGGCCTGCCGATGTTCGACATCCGCGATGCCAAGGCGATCATGTCCGAACTCGCGGACTGCCGGCGGATTCACGATGATTGCTATATCCGCCTCTCGGCGTTCGACGCCACCAACACATGGGAGTCGCTCCGCATTTCCTTCATCGTGCAGCGGCCGAAGGACGAACCCGGCTTCATGCTGACACGGAGCGAGGCCGCCGGCCGCACCATGCGCTACGAAACCCGCGCCTATGTCGTCCAGAAACCCGAAGGCGCGCGCTATGGAAATTCCGGGTGAGGGAGGGGGGCATGCCGGATACGATGGCAGGCGCGCCCGCCCCGGGCGAGATGATCGATCTCCGCGCCGAATTCGACGGCGCCGGGATCGGCGATGTGCTCGCGGCGCTGGACCGCGACCTTGTCGGGCTCCGTCCCGTCAAGGCGCGGATCCGCGAGATCGCCTCCCTCCTGCTCATCGAGCGGGTCAGGCAGAAATGCGGCTTCGCGACCGAGGCGCCGACGCTGCACATGTCCTTCACCGGCAATCCCGGCACCGGCAAGACGACGGTTGCCCTCCGCATGGCGAACATTCTCAAGGCTCTGGGATTCGTCAGGCAGGGCCAGCTGATTTCGGTCACCCGCGATGACCTGGTCGGCCAGTATATCGGGCACACCGCGCCGAAGACGAAGGAGATCCTCAAGAAGGCGATCGGCGGCGTGCTGTTCATCGACGAGGCCTATTACCTCTACCGCCCCGACAACGAGCGGGACTACGGGCAGGAGGCGATCGAGATTCTTTTGCAGGTAATGGAGAACCAGCGCGAGGACCTTGTCGTGATCCTCGCCGGCTATGCCGACCGGATGGAGAATTTCTTCACCCTCAATCCCGGTTTCCGCTCGCGCATCGCCCACCACATCGATTTTCCCGATTACGAGAACGACGAGCTGCTGGCGATCAGCGACACGATGCTGGCCCGCCAGCATTACCGCTTTTCGCCCGAGGCCCGCGCCGTCATGGACCGCTACATCGCCCGGCGTCGCACGCAGCCCTATTTCTCCAACGCCCGCTCGGTGCGCAACGCGCTCGATCGCGCGCGCCTGCGCCAGGCGAACCGGCTGATGACGGCGACCTCGCCCATCCCGAAAGACGCGCTGACGATCATCGAACCCGACGATCTGCTGGCCAGCCGCGTCTTCCGCGCGGAGGAAAAAGCCGATGCCGGCGCCTGACAGGTTGCTGATCGCGCCGTCGATCCTCTCGGCCGATTTCGCCACCCTCGGCGCGGAGGCGCGCGCCGTCATCGAGGCCGGGGCCGACTGGGTGCATATCGACGTGATGGACGGGCATTTCGTCCCCAACCTCACCTTCGGCCCCCCGGTCATCGGCGCCGTGCGCAAGCACGTCGATGCCGTGTTCGATGTCCATCTGATGATCGCGCCGGTCGATCCCTTCATCGATGCCTTCGTCGAGGCCGGCGCCGACATCATCACCGTCCATGCCGAAGCCTGCCCGCATCTCGACCGCACCGTGCAGTCCATCCGCGCGCGCGGCTGCCGGGCCGGCGTCGCGCTCTGCCCGGCCACGCCGGAAGCGGCGCTGTCCTACGTGCTCGACGCGGTCGACCTCGTGCTGGTGATGACGGTCAATCCCGGCTTCGGCGGCCAGACCTTCCTGCGATCGCAACTGCCGAAGATCCGCCGGATCCGCGAGATGATCGCGGGGCGCGACATCCGCCTCGAACTCGATGGCGGCATCACGCCGGAGACCGCGCCGGATGCCGTGGCGGCGGGGGCGGATGTGCTGGTCGCCGGCTCCTCGGTCTTTCGCGGCGGCAGGGCGGCCTATGCGGCGAATATCGCGGCGCTGCGGGCAGGGGGGATGGCCCTTGCCTGACGCCGCCGCGCCTCACACCGCCGCGCGGAAGCGAACCTCCATCGCCTCGTCGCCGAGGCGAAGCCGGCTGACGCGCGCCGGCGATTCGGCGATCGCGATCCCGCCGCGAATCACCGCGCGCCGCGCGGCGCGAGTGCGGATCGCCTCGATCGGATCGCCGGCATCGAGCAGCACCAGATCGCCCCGGCATCCGGGGGCGATGCCGTAACCCTCCAGCCCCACCGCCCGCGCCGCGTTTACCGTAACGGCATCGAAACAGGAACGCATCGCGTCCACGCCGGTCATCTGCGCGACGTGAAGTCCCATCGATGCCACCTCCAGCATGTCGTGCGTGCCGAGCGGATACCACGGGTCCATCACGCAATCATGCCCGAAGGCGACATTCACCCCCGCCGCCATCAGCTCCGGCACCCGCGTCATGCCCCGCCGCTTCGGATAGGTGTCGTGCCGTCCCTGCAACGTGATATTGATCAGCGGATTGGCGATCGCGGAAACCCCGGCCTCGGCGATCAGCGGAATCAGCTTGCTCGCGTAATAATTATCCATCGAGTGCATCGAGGTGAGATGCGATCCGGCAACGCGCCCCTGCATCCCGTGCCGCACGGTCTCCGCCGCCAGCGTCTCGATATGGCGCGAGAGCGGATCGTCGCTCTCGTCGCAATGCATGTCGACCATCATCCCGGCCTCGGCGGCGATGGCCATCAGCTGGCGCACGCTCTCGGCCCCGTCCGCCATGGTCCGCTCGAAATGCGGAATCCCGCCGATCACGTCGATCCCCATCGCCATCGCGCGGCGCAGGTTTTCGGCCGAACGCGGATAGCGCAGCCAGCCATCCTGCGGAAAGGCGACGAGCTGGATGGTGATCCACGGCGCCATCTCGGCCCGCAGCGCGGTCAGCGCCTCCACCGCGAGCAGCCGGTCGTCGCAGATATCGACATGCGAGCGGATCGCCCCGATCCCCTGCGCGATCGACCAGGTGCAGAGCCGATTCGCCCGCGCATGGATGGCCTCCACGGTCAGGTCCGGCTTGAGCTCGCCCCAGAGGGCGATGCCCTCCAGCAGCGTGCCGCTGCGGTTCAGCCGCGGCAGCCCGAGCGACAGCGTCGAATCGAGGTGCAGATGCGAATCGACGAAGGGTGGCGCGACCAGATCCCCCGCCGCGTCGATCACCGCCGGCGCGGCCGCCTCTGGAAGACCGGGGCCGACCGTCTCGATCACGCCGCCGCGGATCAGGATGTCGACCCCGCGCCGCCCATCCGGCAGCGCCGCGTTGCGGATGAGCAGGTCGCCCGTCACGGGAACAGTCTCGTCGCCGACCAGGCGTCGCCGGTGCGGGTGAACACCGCGCGGTCGTGCAGGCGGAAGTCCCGGTCCTGCCAGAACTCGATCGAATCGGGCATCACATGCCAGCCGGACCAGTGCGGCGGGCGCGGGATCGGCCCGTCGCCATACCGCGCGGTCACCTCAGCGAGCCGCCGTTCGAGTTCGGCCCGCTCGCCGAGCGGGCGCGACTGGTCCGAGGCCCAGGCCCCGAGCCGCGAAATCCGCGGCCGGCTGTCGAAATAGGCATCCGCCTCGTCGTCCGAAACCGCGCGGCACCGCCCCTCGATGCGGATCTGCCGGCGCAGCGACTTCCAGTGGAACAGCAGCGACACATCCGGATTCGCGCGGATCTCGAGCGATTTCCGGCTCTCCAGGTTTGTATAAAAAACAAATCCGGCCTCATCCCACGATTTCAGCAACACGATCCGCGCCGAAGGCCGGCCGTCCGGCGTCGCCGTCGCCAGCGTCATCGCATTGGGATCGTTCGGTTCCGCCGCCTCGGCGTCCTGCATCCAGGCGGCGAAAAGCTGGAACGGATCGGCACTGATATCGATCATCGGTTGCTCTCTCTTCCGTGTCGCAATATTTGATAGTCCAAGCCGCCGCACGCCACCACCCCGGCACGGCCGGCCGAGACACGACAGACTGGAGCCCCCGACATGCAGGAATCCGCACAGACCTACCCGCTGACCGGCACGCTGATGCGTGGCAAGCGGGGCGTCATCATGGGGGTTGCGAACAACCGCTCGATCGCCTGGGCCATCGCCCAGGCGGTGGCCGCGCAGGGCGGCGAACTCGCCTTCACCTACCAGGGCGACGCGCTGGAGAAGCGCATCCGCCCGCTGGCCGAAAGCGTGCAGTCCGATCTCGTCATCCCCTGCGACGTCACCGACGATGCGGCGCTCGACGATGCCTTCGCCGCCGTCGCCGACCGCTGGGGCGAGATCGACTTCCTCGTCCACGCCATCGGCTTCGCCGACAAGCAGTTCCTGCGCGGCCGCTATGCCGATACGCCGCGCGCCGCCTTCCTCCAGGCGATGGACATTTCCTGCTTCTCCTTCACCGCGGCCGCGCAGCGCGCCTCGGCGCTGATGAAGCGGGGCGGAGCGATGGTCACGCTCACCTATCTCGGCGCCGAGCGCGTCACCCCCCACTACAACGTGATGGGTGTGGCCAAGGCCGCGCTCGAATCCTCGGTGCGCTACCTCGCCGCCGATCTCGGGCGCGACGCGATCCGGGTGAACGGCCTGTCCGCCGGCCCGATCAAGACGCTCGCCGCCTCCGGCATCGGCGATTTCAGCTACATCCTGAAATGGAACCAGCTCAACGCGCCGCTCGAGCGCAACGTGGCGCTCGAGGAAGTCGGCGCCTCCGGGCTCTATCTGCTGTCGGATCTCTCGCGCGGCGTCACCGGCGAGATCCACCACGTCGATTGCGGCTATCACATCGTCGGCATGAAGAACCCGATGGCGCCGGATATCGACGCCGTCGAGTAACCGAGGCCGCAGGCGGCGTCAGATCGGCCCCGCGCCGGGGCCGACGTCAGATGGGCTTGTGCGCCCGGTCGATCAGCCGCCTGAGCAGGCCGGGCTTTTTCTCCGGCCGCGGTGCCGTGGCCGAGGCCGCCTCGGCGGCCCGGCGTTCCTTGGTCTTCAGCCAGTCCTCAAGGCTCATATTGGCCTTGGCGGCGCGCTTGCGTTCGTAGTCGGTCTGGGCGTCGGTCATCTTGCGGGTCATGCGCGCGCCTGTGCCAGAACCCGCGATCCGTATCAAGCGCCCCGCGCGTTCATCTCAGCCTCCGGCGCCGAAGCGGCGCAGCATCCGCCGCTCGAAGGCGCCGAGCGCGGCATAGATCCCGATCCCGGTGAAGGCCAGCAACATCAGCGCGGCGAACATGCGCGGAATCTCCAGCCGGTAGCCCGACTCCAGGATTCGCCCGGCCAGCCCGCCGGCAAACCCGCCCGAACTCGCGACGAACTCCGCCACCACCGCGCCCACCAGCGCCAGCGTGCCGGCAATCCGCAGCCCGGCGAGAAAGAAGGGCAGGGCGGAAGGCAGCCGCAGCAGCGCCAGCGTCTGCCATCGGCTGGCCCCGTTCAGCCGGAACAGGTCGGCGAGATCCGGCGGCGTCGCCGCCAGCCCCGCCGCGGTGTTCGACAGCACCGGGAAGAACGCGACGATGGTGGCGCACACCACCATGGCGGCGAATTGCTGATGCACCCAGATGATGATCAGCGGCGCGATGGCGACCACCGGCGTCACCTGCAACACCACCGCCCAGGGTTGGATCGCCGCCCGCGCCAGCCGGCTCGCCGCCATCGCCAGCGCCAGCGCCATGCCGAGCAGCGCCGCCGCCAGCAGCGCCGCCCCCGTCACGGCGAGGGTCGAGACCAGCGAGAGCAGCAGCGACGCCCGATCCGCCCAGAACGCCGCGACGATCGCCGCCGGCCCCGGCAGCACATAGGGTGGCACCCGCAAGCCGATCACCAGCCCCTGCCACACCCCCAGCGCCGCGAGGCCGAAGACCACCGGCGCCCATCGCTCGGCGCGGCTCATGCCGGCATTACCGCGCGCAGCGTCTCCGTCACCTCGCGCACCAGCGCGGCATAGGCCGGGTCGGTCCGCCGGTCCCCGCCCTCGGCGAGCGGGCTGGCAATCTCCGCGGCAATCCGCCCCGGTCGCGGCGTCATCACCACGATGCGCGAGGCGAGATACGCCGCCTCGTAGATCGAATGGGTCACGAACACGATCGTGCTGCCCGTCTCCCGCCACAGTGCCAGCAAATCGTCCTGCAAGCGGTTGCGGGTAAACTCGTCCAGCGCGGCGAAGGGCTCGTCCATCAGCAGCAGGCGCGGCCGCGAGACCAGCGCCCGCGCGATCGCGACCCGCATCCGCATCCCGCCCGACAGCGCCGCCGGCTTCGCCTCCTCGAACCCCGCAAGCCCGAGCCGCGCCAGCAACTCACGCACCGACGCCGCGCCGTCCTCGAAGCGCCGTCCGGCGAGGCGGAGCGGCAGGTGCACGTTTCGCGCCGCGCTCGCCCAGGGCAGCAGCGTGGCGTCCTGGAACACGAAGCCGATCTCGCCCGCGCCGGGTGCGGCACCGCCCTCCCAGACCAGCCGCCCCGCATCTGGTGCGTCGAGCCCGGCGAGCAGCCGCAGCAGCGTCGACTTGCCGCAGCCCGAAGGCCCGAGCAGGGCGACGAACTCGCCCCGCCCGATCGCCGCGTCGATCCCGGCGAGCGCGACCGTCACCGCCCCGAACCGCCGCGTCACCTGTTCCAGCCGCACCATCTCAGCGCGCGGCCGCTTTCCCCTTCGGCAGGAACCGCAACGTATAGGCCTTGCGATAGTCGAAATGCGCCGGATACAGGCCGGCCGCGCGCATCTGCTCGTAGAAGCCCTTCCACCGCGCATCGGTCATCCCGCCGATCCCGATCTTCGCCGTGGTGGCATCCTCCACCACCTGATGCGCCTTGAGCTGGTCATAGCCGAATTTCAGCAGCGCCGGCGTCATGTCCGGATTGGCCTTGCGGATCAGCGCGAAGGCCGGCGCCGGATTGCCGTCGAGATAGGATTTCCACCCCTCGGCCGACGCCTCGATGAAGCGGCGCACCACCGAAGGGTCGGTCTTCGCGAGCTTGCGCGAGGTCGCGATCAGCTCGCCATACCCGTCGAACCCCGCCTGGTCGAGCCGCAGCACCACCGGGAAATGCCCGGTCTTCTGCTTCACGAGGAACGGCTCCGAGGTCAGAAATCCCTGCACCACCAGGTCCTTGCTGGTGAAGAACGGGGCGAGGCTGAAATCGTAGGGGCGGATCTGGCTGTCGCTGTAGCCGTATTTCTTCTTCAGGAAGAGCCACCAGCCCGCCCGCGTATCCGCCGAAATCGCGATCGGCTTGCCCTTCAGCGCGGCGAAACTGTCCTCGCCGGCACCGCGATGGGCGATCAGCACGTCGATATCCTTCTGGAAGAACGCGGCGACCGCGACGAAGGGAATCTTCTGCTGCACGAAATTGAAGGCGAGGAAGCTGTTCGAGGTGATATCGAAATCGAGCCGCCCGGCGAGCAGCAGCTGC
This sequence comes from Acidiphilium sp. JA12-A1, assembly GCF_000724705.2. Lineage (NCBI taxonomy): Bacteria > Pseudomonadati > Pseudomonadota > Alphaproteobacteria > Acetobacterales > Acidocellaceae > Acidiphilium > Acidiphilium sp. JA12-A1. The sequence continues at coordinate 19,481 of NZ_JFHO01000035.1, read as the reverse complement.
GCGTTGTTCACCTGCGGCCCGCCCTCGCGGATCGTCACGTCGAGGCCATATTTGCGGTAGATGCCGTCCGCCACCGCCTGATAGAAGCCGCCATATTCGGCCTCGGCCACCCAGTCGAGCCCGAACGTGACCTTTTGCAGCTTCGGCGGCGAGGCGGCATGGGCCAGCGCCGGTGATATGCAGAGCAGCGCGGCAAGCAGTCGAGGCAAGGAGCGAAACCAGTCCATGAGCTTATCCCCGTCGGTTTTCGTTAGTCATTATCAACAGAGTTCGGTGCGGTCGTCGATAGGTCAAGCCCGGTGAGCGAACCCCGCGTCAAGGCCGGCATCTGGGTGCAGATGGCGCTGAGGCTCGGCGCCGCCGATGGCCGGCCCGGCATGCTGCTGCACCGGGGCGACGAGGATGCCGGCGGCGTGCTGGTGCTCCTGCGTGGCCGGATGGGGGTGGTGATATTGAGCCAGACGCGCGATGCCCTCGGCCGCCCCGCCTGGCTGCGCGCCACCGGCCCCGACCCGGTCGACGATGCGCGGGCCGATGCCTATGTCGAGAAGCAACTCCGCTTCGACCCCGATCTCTGGGTCGTCGAGTTCGAGGCGCCCGATTACCTGCCGCCTTTCGAGGGCACGATCCTCTGAACCGAAAAGGGCCGCGCCCGCCGGCACGGCCCTTCCCATCGGTCAGGCGGAACGTCTTACTCCGCCGGCGCCGGCGACAGCACCGGTTCCGGCGCCGCCGTCGCACCATGCGCGACATAGAGACCGAACGCGGTGATCACCACGGCGCCGACGATGTTGCCGAGCGTCACCGGGATTTCGTTCCAGATCCACCACTGCGAGATCGACACCTTCGCGCCGAGCATGATGCCGCAGGGAATGACGAACATGTTCACCACGCAGTGCTCGAACCCCTGCGCGACGAAGGCCATGATCGGCATGTACATCGCGAAGATCTTGCCGATGACCGAGCGCGAGACCAGCGCCATCACCGCGCCGAGGCTGACCATCCAGTTGCAGACGACGCCCTTGGAGAAGGCGGTCATCCAGCCGGCGGCGCCGGCCTTCATGTACGGGATCGTCTTGAGGGCGGCGATCGCGGCAATCTTCGCGCCGATCGGATCGGCCGCCGCGGTGAAGAACTTGGTATCGATCGCGGCGAAAAGTGCGGCATAGAGCAGGCTGCCGATCAGGTTGCCGACATAGACGAGCACCAGCCCGCTCACGATGCTGCCGAAGCTCAGGCGCCCGGCCATGCCGGCATAGGGCAGCAGCGCCGCATTGCCGGTGAACAGTTCGAGGCCGAGCAGAACCAGCAGGATGAAGCCGACCGGGAAGAACATCGCGCTGACCACCAGATTGCCGGTGGCGACCAGGGCGGAGACGAACAGCGTCGTCGTGAAGCCGAGAAACAGGCCGGAGAGAATGCCGGTGACGAGAATGGTCCTGGCCGGCAGGTTCCCCTTGGCGGCGCCCGCCTCCATCATCGCCGCCGCCAGGGCAGACGGTTTCAACCAATCCATTTTTTCGCTCCATGTGCTTGGACCGGAGCGAGATAACCGAGCTGTAATCTCAGGTCAACACGATTTAGTGATCAAAAGTCAAAATCTGTCTGCCTTTCAATAACGCTTCCGGCTTCGTCTTGTATTTCGCGGGGTCAACACTAGCGGCTCCGCTGCCGAATTCGGCGGAGTGCTTGTCGTATCAAAAAAATGATTTACTAAGCCCGCCGCGCGAGGCACCGATGCAAGGATTGAGACAGGTTCAGGCGGCTTCGCTGGCGAGCCGGTCCACCGCGGCGGCGGCGTTTTCCGTCAGCCCTTCGCCGCCGCGGGCGCGGAAGGCGATGATCTTCGCCCGCATGCGCGGGTCCCAGAACTTGCGGATATGGTTCTCGATCCCGGCCACGGCCTCGCCGTCCGCCGTGGTGTTGAAGAAGGTGGCGATCTGGTTCGCCATGTAGACGAGCTTGCGGTCCTGGTCTTCAGGCGACATGTCTGGAGGCTCCGAAACAGATGCGTGTCTGGTGGGTAAAGACTTCAAATCCGTCCTCGCGCGCGACGGCGACGAGCGTGATCCCGGCCTCGTCGGCGGCGCGGATCGCGTGCGCGCTCGGCACCGACACGGCGACGATCACCGGCGCGCCGGCGACCGCGCATTTCTGGATCAGTTCGATCGAGACCCGGCTGGTCATGAGCACGACGCCGCTGCCCGCGGACCGGCCGGCGCCGACCAGCGCGCCGATCACCTTGTCGAGCGCGTTGTGCCGGCCGACATCCTCGCGCACCAGCACCGAACCGTCCGCCGGGTCGAGAAATCCGGCGGCGTGAATGGCACGGGTCTGGCGGTTCAGCTCCTGCTGCATCGCCATCGCCCGCATCCCGCGCATCACCGCCTCGGCCGAGATCGTCAGCCCCGAGCCGACCCGCGGAATCGCCCGCGTCGCCTCGGCGAGGCTTTCCAGCCCGCACAGGCCGCAGCCGAGCGCCCCGGCCATGTGCCGCCGCCGCCGCGCCAGGCGATCGGCGACATCGGTGCCGACGCGCATCCGGCACTCGATCCCCTGATCGACGGTCACGAGTTCGCAGTCGAGCAGATCGGCCGCCCGGTCGACGATGCCTTCCGACAGGCTGAACCCCGTCGCGAAATCCCGCAGATCGCGCGGCGTCGCCATCATGACCGCGTAGCCAACCCGGTTGTAGCTCAGCGCGATGGCGGTTTCTTCCGGAACCTGCCGCGATCCCGCGCTGACCTCGCCGTGGTGGAACGCGGTCGTCGCCACGCGGACGACCGGTTCGAACAGCCTGGTCATTCGGCCGGCGTGGCCTCGATCTGCCGGGTCCTGCGACCGAGATCCGCATAGGTCTGCTGCGACTCGGTCGGCCCGTTCGACGGCGAGACCTGCACCGCCGTCACCTTGTATTCGGGGCAGTTCGTGGCCCAGTCCGAATAGTCGGTGGTGACGATGTTCGCGAGCGTCATCGGGTGGTGGAAGGTGGTGTAGACCACCCCCGGCGCGACCCGGTCGGTCACCTTCGCCCGGAGCGAGGTCTCGCCCGCCCGGCTGGCCACCTTGACCCACGCCCCGTCATTGATCCCGCGCTGCTCGGCATCGTGCGGATGGATCTCCAGCAGGTCCTCCTCGTGCCAGGCGGTGTTCGCCGTGCGCCGCGTCTGCGCGCCGACATTGTATTGCGACAGGATGCGCCCGGTGGTCAGCAGCAGCGGGAAGCGCGGCCCGGTCTTCTCGTCGGTCGCCACGTATTCGGTCACGAAGAACCGCCCCTGGCCGCGGACGAAGCCGCCCACATGCATCACCGGCGTCCCCTCCGGCGCCTTCTCGTTGCACGGCCACTGCACCGAGCCCTGCCGTTCCAGCAGGTCGAACGACACGCCCGCGAAGCTCGGCGTCAGCCGCGCGATCTCGTCCATGATCTCCGACGGATGCGCGTAGTTCATCTCGTAGCCCAGCGCCTTGGCGATCAGCTGGGTCACCTCCCAGTCCTCGTAGCCGTTCTTCGGCGTCATCACCTTGCGCACGAGCTGGATGCGCCGCTCGGCATTGGTGAAGGTGCCGTTCTTCTCCAGGAAGGTCGAGCCCGGCAGGAACACATGGGCGAACTGCGCCGTCTCGTTCAGGAACAGATCCTGCACGACGACGCATTCCATCGCCGCGAGCCCGGCGGTGACATGCTTGATGTCCGGGTCGGACTGCGCGATGTCCTCGCCCTGGATGTAAAGCCCCTTGAACGTGCCATCCACCGCGGCGTCGAGCATGTTCGGAATCCGCAGCCCCGGCTCGGCATCGAGCGAAACGCCCCAATCCACCTCGAAGGCCTGCCGGACCTCCGGGGTCGAGACATGGCGGTAGCCGCTGAACTCGTGCGGGAAGCTGCCCATGTCGCAGCTGCCCTGCACGTTGTTCTGCCCGCGCAGCGGGTTCACGCCGACGCCGACGCGCCCGATATTGCCGGTCGCCATCGCGAGATTGGCGAGCGCCATCACCGCCGTCGTGCCCTGGCTGTGTTCGGTCACGCCCAGCCCGTAATAGATCGCGGCATTCCCGCCCTTGGCGTAGAGCCGTGCCGCCGCGCGCACGAGTTGCGGATCGACGCCCGTGGTCGCCGCCAGCGCCTCGGGGCTGTTCCGCTCCGCCGCGGCGAATTCCGCCCACAGCGTGAACGCGTCGAGATCGCAGCGCTCGCGCACGAAGGCCTCGTCATAGAGGTTCTCGGTGACGATCACATGGGCGAGGGCGGTCAGCATCGCGACATTGGTGCCCGGCCGCAGCGGCAGGTGATACGCCGCCTCGACATGCGGGGTGCGGACGAGGTCGATCCGCCGCGGATCGATCACGATCAGCTTCGCCCCCTCGCGCAGCCGCTTCTTCATCCGCGAGCCGAACACCGGGTGGCCGTCGGTCGGGTTGGCGCCGATCAGCAGGATCACGTCCGCCTGCTCGACGCTGTCGAAATCCTGCGTCCCCGCCGAGGTGCCGAAGGTCTGCGACAGGCCATAGCCGGTCGGCGAGTGGCACACCCGCGCGCAGGTATCGACATTGTTGTTGCCGAAGGCGGCGCGGACCAGCTTCTGCACCAGGAAGGTCTCCTCGTTGGTGCAGCGCGACGAGGTGATGCCGCCGATCGAGCCCTTCCCATAGGTCGCCTGGATGCGCCTGAATTCCGACGCCACGTGGCTGATCGCCTCGTCCCACGACACTTCCCGCCACGGATCGGAGATCTTCGCCCGGATCATCGGCCTCGTGATCCGGTCCTGATGCGTCGCATAGCCCCAGGCGAAGCGCCCCTTCACGCAGGAATGGCCATGATTCGCCTTGCCATCCTTGTAGGGCACCATGCGCACGAGTTCCTCGCCGCGCATCTCCGCCTTGAACGAGCAGCCCACGCCGCAATAGGCGCAGGTCGTCACCACCGAATGCTCCGGCTGGCCGATCTCGACGACGGATGTCTCCATCAGCGTCGCGGTCGGGCAGGCCTGCACGCAGGCGCCGCAGGACACGCACTCGGACTCGAAGAAGCTCTCCTCCATCCCCGGCGATACCTTGGAGTCGAAACCGCGCCCGGCGATGGTCAGCGCGAAGGTGCCCTGCACCTCCTCGCAGGCCCGCACGCAGCGCGAGCAGACGATGCACTTGGCCGGGTCGAACTGGAAATACGGGTTGGAGACGTCCTTGGCCGAGTCGAGATGGTTCTCGCCCTCATAACCATAGCGCACCTCCCGCAGCCCGACCGCGCCGGCCATGTCCTGCAACTCGCAATTGCCATTGGCCGAGCAGGTCAGGCAGTCCAGCGGATGGTCGGAGATATAGAGCTCCATCACCCCGCGGCGCAGCTTGCCGAGCCGCTCGTTCTGGGTATGGACCACCATGCCCTCCGCCACCGGCGTGGTGCAGGAGGCCGGCGTGCCCGCGCGCCCCTCGATTTCCACGAGGCAGAGCCGGCACGAGCCGAAACTGTCCAGCATGTCGGTGGCGCAGAGCTTGGGGATCTGCGTGCCGATCTCCATCGCCGCCCGCATGACCGACGTGCCTTCCGGCACGCTGACCTTCACCCCGTCGATCGTCAGGGTAACGAGCGCCGCGGCGTTGCTGGCCTTGGTGCCGTAGTCGATTTCATGGACGAGACCCATGGCGGTTCTCCTTCACTCAGCCGCGGCGGGGAGTTTCGGCGCGCGAAACTCTTCCGGGAAATGGTTGATGGCGGACAGCACCGGATACGGCGTGAAGCCGCCCAGCGCGCAGAGCGAGCCGAACTTCATCGTCTCGCAGAGGTCACGCACGAGGGCGAGATTCGTCTCCGGCTCGATCCCGGCGCGGATGCGGTCGAACGTCTCCACCCCGCGCGTCGAGCCGATGCGGCAGGGCGTGCACTTGCCGCAGGATTCGAGGGCGCAGAACTCCATCGCGAACCGGGCCATCTGGGCCATGTCGGCAGTGTCGTCGAAAACCACAAGCCCGCCATGGCCGATCAGCCCGTCGCGCTTGGCGAAGGCCTCGTAATCATAGGGCGTGTCGAACATCGAGACCGGGAAATAGGCGCCGAGCGGCCCGCCCGCCTGCACCGCCTTCACCGGCCGGCCCGAGGCGGTGCCGCCGCCAATGTCGTTCACCAGCTCGCCCAGCGTCACGCCAAAGGCGCATTCGAACAGCCCGCCATGCTTCACGTTGCCGGCGAGCTGCACCGGCATCGTCCCGCGCGAGCGGCCATAGCCCATCTCGGCATAGCGCTTCGCCCCCTCGGCCAGGATGAACGGCACGCTCGCCAGGCTGATCGTGTTGTTGATGATGGTCGGCCGGCCGAACAGCCCCTCGATCGCCGGCAGCGGCGGCTTCGGCCGCACCTGCCCGCGCTTGCCCTCCAGGCTCTCCAGCAGCGAGGTCTCCTCGCCGCACACATAGGCCCCGGCGCCGACCCGCACCTCGAGGTCGAAATCATGCGCGCTGCCGTTGATCCCCTTGCCGAGATAGCCGGCGCGCTCCGCGATCTCGATCGCCCGGCGCATCATCCGGATCGCCAGCGGATATTCCGAGCGGATATAGACATAGCCCTTCGTCGCGCCGACCGCGACGCCGGCGATCGTCATGCCCTCGATCAGCATGAACGGATCGGCTTCCATGATCAGCCGGTCGGCGAAGGTGCCGGAATCGCCCTCGTCGGCGTTGCAGACGACATATTTGCGGTCCGCCGGCGCCCGCGCCACGGTCTCCCATTTGATCCCGGTCGGGAACCCCGCGCCGCCGCGCCCGCGCAGCCCGCTCTCCTTCACCGCGGCGACGGTCGCCGCCGGCCCGATCGAGAGCGCCGCCTCCAGCCCCTTGTAACCGCCGTGATGGCGGTAATCCTCGAGCGAGAGCGGATCGATGATCCCGGCGCGGCCGAAGGTGAAGCGCGTCTGCTTCGCGAGGAAGGGAATCTCCTCGACATGGCCGACGCATTTTTCATGCGGCGCGCCGTCGAAGAAGCGGGCCTCGAACAGCCCCGCCACGTCGGCGTCCCCGATGTTCCGGTAGCCGATCCGCCCCGACGCGGTGGCGACCTCGACCAGCGGCTCCAGCCAGAACAGCCCGCGCGAGCCGTTGCGCACGATCGTCACCGGAATGTTGCGCGCCCGCGCCTCGGCCTCGATCGCCGCGGCCACCCGGTTCGCCCCGACCGCCACGGCGGCCATGTCCTGCGGCACGAAAATCTTCATCACGCGGCCTCCGCGACCAGGGCTTCAAGGGTGGCGGCATCCGCCCGTCCCACCGGCTCGTCGTCGAACAGCGCGCTCGGCGCCGTGGCGCACAGGCCAAGGCAATACACCGCCTCGACGGTGATCCGCCCGTCCGGCGTGGTGCCGCCCCAGTCGAGCCCGAGCGCGTCCAGCAGGCGGCGCGCATTCGCCTCCGACCCCATCGACTGGCAGGCCTCCGCCCGGCACAGCTTCAGCACGTGGCGGCCCGCCGGCGCGCGGCGGAAATCGTGGTAGAAGCTGATCACGCCATGCACCTCGGCGCGGGTGATGTTGAGCATGTCGGCGATCAGCGGCTCGGCCTCGCGCGGGATGAAGCCGAAATTCTCCTGCAGCGCGTGAAGGATCGGCAGCAGCGGCCCTTCCTCGCCCAGGTAATCCCGGATCACGGCGCGGGCGGCCTCGTCATTCCATTCAGCGGGCTTTGGGTCCATTCCGACAGTCCTGTTTCCTCGCTCGGCCGGGATGACCGAACCTCCTGCTTAAATCGGGCAGGTTAATCTTTCGTGTGCATTATCCACATGATCTTCCCGCAAACAAGCCAAAACCCGGATTGTTTGATAGAGCGCGTCTATCAAGCAAGGGCGGCTTGACCCCGCGCCAGTCCTTCCGCGACGTTCACCAGCGCCGCCACCAGCGGCGACACGGGCTCGCGGTTCGGCAGCACCAGCCCGACCGCGTGAACCTCCTCCGGCTCCACGATCGGAATCGCCCGCAGCCTAGGCGTCAGCCCGAAGATCTGCGCCAGCTTCTCCGGCAGCACGCAGGCCCAGCGCCCGGTCTGCACATGGCTGACCAGCACGACGATCGAGTTGCTCTCCAGCGTCGGCCGCAGCTCGGTCCCGGCATTGCGCAGCAGCCGGTCGAGGATCCGCCGGTTCTGCATGTCCGGCGTCAGCAGGCAGAGCGGAATCTGGCCGACCTCCGCCCAGCTCACCTGCTCGCGCCGGCCGAGCGGCGCGTCCGCCGCGGTCAGCAGCCGGTAGCGCTCGTCATAGAGCGGCACCACCCGGTTCTTCCCGATCGGCTCGTTGTCGATATAGGTCACCCCCGCATCGACCTCGAAATTGTCGAGCCGCCGCAGCACCTCGTTCGACGTGCAGGACTGGATCGAGAACCGCACCGCCTCGTGCTGCCGGCGATACGGCGTGGTCAGTTCCGTGATGGTGGCGAGCGCGGTCGGAATCGCGGCGATCCGCAGCAGCCCGTTGAGCCCGCGCTTGAGGGCGCGGATATCGGCGCGCATGGCATGCATGTCGCCGACGATCCGCCGCGCCCATTCGAGCACCCGCTCGCCTTCCGGAGTGAACCCCTGGAACCGCGACGAACGCTCGACCAGCGGCATCCCCAGCGCCTCCTCGAGCGAGCGGATGCCCGCCGAGAAGGTGGGCTGGGTCACGCCGCAGCTTTCGGCGCCGCGGCCGAAATGCTCCTCCCGCGCCAGCGCGAGCAGGTATTCGAGCTTGTCGATCACGCGCCGTCGGCCACCAGCACCAGCCGCCCGGTCACATCCCCGGCCTTGAGCCGATGGATCGCCGCGTCCGCCTCGCGCTGCGGCACGGTCTCGATCTGCAGCTTCGGCAGCGCCCCGCCCTGGGCGAGATCCACCAGCTCGCGCAGATCGCCCGGCGTGCCGACGAAACTGCCCTGCAACGTCAGCGCCCGCATCGGCATGAAGGGCAGGGGGATGTTCAGCTCGCCGCCGAACAGCCCGACCATGATCAGCTTGCCGCCCTTGGCCAGCGCCGCATGCGCCGCCTTCGCCGTGCCCGAGCCGTTGACGAGGTCGATGATCGCCTCCGGCTGCCCGCCGCACGCCGCGATGATCGCCTTGTGCAGCGCCGGGTCGTTGCCATCCACCACCGCGGTGGCCCCCGCCGCCAGCGCCGCCTCGCGCTTCCTCGCACTGGTATCGACGCTGACGATCGCCTTGTGCCCGAGCGCGCGCAGCACCGCGATCGCCGAAAGCCCGAGCCCGCCCGCGCCGATCAGCACCACCGGCGTGTCCGCCGGCAGCGGCATCACCTTGCGGATCGCGGCATAGACGGTGATGCCCGAACACGCATAGGTCGCCGCCAGCGCCGGATCGAGATCGCCGGGATCGACGAGGTGCCCCGCATGCGCCGCGATCACATGGGTCGCGTAGCCGCCATGCTGGTAGATGCCGAGCGAGCGCTGCTTGGCGCAGAGATTGTCCTCGCCCGCCTTGCAGCGCGCGCATTCGCCGCAGCCGACCCAGGGATACACGATCCGCACATCCCCCACCTTCACCCCGCTCGCCTCCGGCCCGAGCTTCACCACCCGGCCGACGATCTCGTGGCCGAGCGCCAGCGGCAGCGTGATCCCGCGCTGCACGATCTCGTAGCGCCCAGCGCTGCCGAGATCGTAATACCCGTCCCAGAGATGCAGGTCGGAATGGCAGACGCCGCAATGCGTCACCTCCAGCAAAATCTCCCGCCCCGTCGGCTCCGGCATCGGCAGGTCGATTTCCTTCAGCGGCGCCCCGTTCTCGACAACGGCCCAGGCTTTCATCGTGGCGGACATTCCGGTCTCCCTTTTTGCTCCGCGCGAGTATCGGGTGGATCGCGCGGTTCAGGCAAGCCGGGCAGGCCGGAAGGCGAGGGGGATCAGCCCTGCGCCGGCGCCGCTTCCTGCCGTGCCAGGATCACCCCGGCGAGATAGAGCGAGCCGCAGACCAGCACCCGCTTCGGCGTCCCGTCCGCGGCGAGGCGCCGCAGCGCGGCCTCCACATCCGGCCCCGCCGTCGCGACCCCGCCCGACGCCTCGATGATCGCCTCGACGGGCAGGGCCAGGTGCTGCCCCGGCTCGACCACCGCCTGCACCGATGCCGCCTGCGGCAGCAGGATGCGCAAAAACTCCGCGACGTCCTTGGCCTGCTTCATCCCGACGACGAGATGCGTCGGCCCCTCCCAGCCGGCCAGAACCTCGGCCAGCGCCTGCGCCCCGCCCGGATTGTGCGCGCCGTCGAGCCAGAGTTCCGAGCCCGCCGGCAGCAACGAGGCCAAGGGCGGCCCAAGGCGCTGCAACCGCGCCGGCCATTCCGCCGCCGCCATGCCGCGCGCGAAGGCGGCCTGGTCGAGCCCGAACCCGCCGGCGCGCAGGGCGGCGATGGCGATGCCGGCATTGTCGAACTGGTGCGCGCCGGGCAGGGCGGGGCGGGGCAGCTCCAGCCGCCCCTCCTCGTCCTCATACACCGCGCCCTCGCCCTGCTTCATGATCCGCCACTGCCGCCCGCGCGCGGCGAGCGGCACCCCGGCCGCCTTCGCCCGCGACTCCAGCACGGCCAGCACGTCCGGCGTCTGGAACCCGGTCACGGCCCGGCTGCCCGGCTTCATGATCCCGGCCTTCTCGGCGGCGATCACGGTTTCCGTCTCGCCGAGGAACTCGCGGTGATCGAGCGAGATCGCGGTGATCGCGGCGGCGGCGGGCGGCGGGATCACGTTGGTCGCATCGAAGGTGCCGCCGAGCCCCACCTCGATGATCGCGATCTCCGCCGGCCGTGCCGCGAACAGCACGAAGGCGGCGGCGGTGATCGCCTCGAACACGGTGATCGGCGCGGCGTCGTTCACCCGCTCGACCTCGTCGAGCGCTGCGTCCAGCTCGTCGTCGCTGACCAGCGCGCCGGCAAGCCGGATGCGCTCGTTGAACCGCACGAGATGCGGCGAGGTATAGACATGCGCCCGCAGCCCCGCCGCCTCGGCCATGCCGCGCAGGAAGGCGCAGACGCTGCCCTTGCCGTTGGTCCCGGCGACATGGATGGTCGGCGGCAGCCGCCGCTCCGGATGGCCCAGGGCTTCGAGCAGCCGCTCCAGCCGTTCCAGCCGCAGGTCGATCAGCCGCGGATAGAGCGCGTGCAGCCGCTCGATCCGCGCGTCGATCCGGCTCGGTGCCGGTGCCGGGGCCGGCGCCGCCCCGCTCACGCCGCCTCTGCGTCCGGCCGCCCCACCTTCAGCAGGCCGAGCAGCCGCCCGAGTGTCGCCGCCAGCTCGCCGCGCGCGAGCACCATGTCGACCATGCCGTGTTCGAGCAGGTATTCGGCGCGCTGGAAGCCTTCTGGCAGCTTCTCGCGGATCGTCTCCTCGATCACCCGCGCCCCGGCGAAGCCGATCAGCGCGTTCGGCTCGGCGATCTGGATATCGCCCAGCATCGCGAACGAGGCGGTCACCCCGCCGGTGGTCGGGTCGGTCAGTACGACGATATAGGGCAGCCCCGCCTCGCGGACCATCTGCACGGCAATGGTGGTGCGCGGCATCTGCATCAGGCTCACCGGCCCTTCCTGCATCCGCGCCCCGCCCGAGGCGGTGAAGACGATCAGCGCCGCCTTCTGCAGCACCGCGAGCCGGGCGGCGGTGACCAGCGCCTCGCCCATCGCCGCGCCCATCGAGCCGCCCATGAAGCGGAAATCCATCGCCGCGACCACGGCCCGGTGCCCGCCCACCGTGCCATGCGCCACCAGCACGGCGTCCTCCATGCCGGTCTTCCGGCGCGCGTCGGCCAGGCGGTCGGGATATTTCTTGCGGTCATGGAACTTCAGCGGATCGGCCGGCACCTTGGGCAGGTCGATCCTCTGGAACGCGCCGCCATCGAAGGTCCAGGCCAGCCGCTCGGCCGCCGTCGCCCGCATGTGGTGCCCGCAATGCGGACAGACCTTCAGGTTGTTCTCGAGTTCGCGGTGAAAGATCATCTGCTGGCAGGCGCTGCACTGATGCCAGAGATTGTCCGGCGCCTCCTTGCGGCCCAGCAGGGTGCGGATGCGCGGGCGGACGAATTCGGAAAGCCAGTTCATGTCGGGCCGGTCAGAAAATGCTGTTGATCAGGTCGTCGCCGAGGCCGAACCCGGCCCCCATCGCGATCGCCCGGCCGAAGCCCGAATTCAGGAACCCGCCGAGCAGCCCGCCGCCCTGCTGCTGCGGATAGGCCGGCGGATAGCCCTGCTGCGGATAACCCTGCTGCGGGTATTGCGGCGGCGGCGGCGGATACGGCGCCTGCTGCGGCGCCCCCCAGGGCTGGGACGCTGGCTGGGCGGCCGGCTGCGTCTGCGGCACCGAGGCGGCGGGCACCGCCGCCGGCTGGTTGGCCACGAAATTGTGAAGCGCCTGGAGCAGCCCGCCGACCTGATTCTGCTCCGCCTGGATCGCGAGCGCGACCTCGCGCAGGTCGAGCAGCCATTCCCGCGCGTCCTGGTTCCCGGCGTCGCGCGCCGCCTGCAGCTTCTGCGCCAGCGCCTTCAGCTGGCCGGCGGTCTGCTGCGCCTGGGCCTGCAACTGGTCGTATTGCGAATCGATCGTCTGGATATCCATGGCCTCGGTCCTTCCGCGTAAGCCCCCCATATAGAAGCTGCGTCCCGAAAAGTCAGGCCGCCGCCCGCCCGCCGCGCCAGGTCCGGCACGCCTCGCCGAAGGCGGCGAACAGCCGCTGCCGGTCCGGCGCCTCCATCACCGCCCATTCCGGGTGCCACTGCACGGCGATGGCGAAGCCCGCCGCCCCCTCGACCCGCACCGCCTCGATCGTCCCGTCCGGCGCCACCGCCTCCACCGCGAGCCCCGGCGCCAGCCGGTCGATCGCCTGGCCGTGCAGCGAATTCACCATGATCGTCTCCGCCCCGCAGATATGCCGCAGCGCGCCGCTCAGCCGCACCTCGTGCTTGAGCGCCATCTGCTCGGCCCTCGTGCCGTTGCCGGCGCGGTGATCGAGCCGCCCCGGCAGGGTATGGACCTGCTGGTGCAGCGTGCCGCCGAGGGCGACGTTGAGCTCCTGCAACCCGCGGCAGATGCCGAGCACCGGCATCCCGCGGGCGAGGGCGGCGCGGATCAGCGGCAGCGTCGTCGCGTCGCGGTCGGCGTCGTGCGCGTCCGGCGTCTCGTCATTGGCCACGCCGTAGCGTGCCGGCATCACGTTGCTCGGGCTGCCGTTGAACAGGATGCCGTCCAGCCGGTCGAGCACGGCGATCATCTTCTCGCCTTCCGGCGGGATCAGCAGCGGCAGCGCGTCGCTCGCCGCGATCACCGCCTCGCCGTAGCGCGCCGGGGTGGCGTGCTGGTGGTGGTTGCCGATGAACTTGGTGCAGGCGGGAATGCCGATGATGCTGGGCATGTTGTCCTCGTCAGGGGCGTGTCAGGTCAGGCGTTGCGGTCGGAAGGCGGCGGCGAGCGCGGCGAGCACCGCGCAGGCGAACATGGCGAAGGCCATCGGCCGGGCGGTGCCGTCGGCGAAGGCGCCGACCAGCGCGCCGGTGATCGCCCCGCCGAGATACTGCCAGGTGCCGAGCAGGGCCGAGGCCGAGCCCGCATGCGCCTGGTGCCGGGATAGGGCGGCGACCAGCGAGCTCGGCAGGCTGAGCCCGTAGCTCGCCTGGCAGATGAACAGGCCGGCGATGATCGGCAGCGGCCCGCCGCCGCGCAGCGCCGCCGCCACCAGCACGATCGTGCCGCACACCAGCGCCGCGACCGCGGCGGAAATCACCGGCCGCAGCCCCGCCCGCGCCACGAGATGCGGGTTCCACTGGTTGAACCCGATATAGATCGCCGCGTTCAGCCCGAACAGCAGCGCATAGGAAATCGGGTCCCAGTGGAACTCGCCGATGAACACGGCCGGCGTGCCGGCGAGATAGGCGAACAGCGCGCCGATCGCGAAGGTCCCGGTCAGCGCATGGGTCAGGAAGCCGCGCTCGGCGGAAATCTGCCCGTAGCGGATGATGATGGTGCGGAACCCCACCGTGCTGCGCCGCGCGAGCGGCAGCGTGTCCGGCAGCCGGAACCACACCAGCCCGATCGCGACGATCCCGTAGAGCGTCGCCAGCGCGAAAATCCACCGCCACGAGCCGAACGCGATCACCGCGCTGCCGAGAATGGGGGCGATGATCGGCGCCACGCCCATCACCAGCATCAGCCGCGAGAACAGCAGCGCCGCCGCCGGCCCGTCGGCGATGTCGCGCACCATCGCCCGCGGCACCACCACCGCGGCCGAACCGCCGAAGGCGGCCACCAGCCGGAACGCCGAGAGCGAGGCCGTGTTCCACGCCAGCGCGCAACCGATCGAGGCGAGGGTGTAGAGCGCGAGCCCGAGCAGGATCGGCAACCGCCGCCCGGCCCGGTCCGAGAACGGCCCCTGCGTCATCTGCCCCGCGGCGAGCCCGGCGAAATACGCCGCGAGCGTCAGCCCCGGCCCGGCCGGGTCGTGGAACTGCCGTGCGATGGTCGGGAAGGCGGGAAGATACATGTCGACCGATACCGGCCCGATCGCGATCAGGAATCCGAGCAGCAGCGGCAGGCGCCGGCTGGTCGCCAGATCCGGCGCATCGGCGGCAACGGCGCTTTGTGCGGATGACATTGCCTCACCATAACCCGGCCGCGAATCCCGGCAAACGCCCCGCCGGCGCAATCCTGCCGGGCGTCGGCGATCTGGATCAGCCCGCCCCGCGCAGGGATCAGCCCGTCCCGTGCAGGATCGTCGCCGCGAGATAGACGGCAAGCCCGACCCCGAGGGCGACGATCATCCCCGCCAGCGCGAGGTCGAGCCGGTCGCTCTCCGGCGCGCGGGCGTCCTCGTCGATGATCGCGCGCCGGTTGCCGACGAATCGCAGCATCGCCGCCGCCACCATCATCGCGCCGGCGACGATCAGCGCGATCCCCACCGCGTCGGACGCGAGCGTCCCCGAGACGGTGAACTTCCGCCCCAGCGACTGCCCGGCCACCTGGAGAAAGAGGTTGAAGCGTTCGACCAGGAAGCCGAACGCCATCACCGCGATCGCGGTGCGCACCCAGGCGAGGAAGGTGCGCTCGTTCGCCGCGTGGTCGCTGAACCGCGGAACGGTCACGCCGCCCGCTTGGCCACCTCTTCCGGCGACATGTGGACGAGCGCGGTATAGTCCGCGATCAGCGTCTCGGTGATCTTCCCCGGCGTGAAGGTCAGCTCGCCGATCTGGCGCACCGGCGTCACCTCGGCGGCGGTGCCGGCGAGGAACACCTCGCTCGCCTTCGCCATCTCCTCGGGCTTGATGTGCCGCTCATGCACCGGAATCTGCCGCGCGCGGGCCAGCGCCATCACCGTGCGGCGGGTAATGCCGTCGAGGAAGCAGTCCGGCGTCGGCGTGTGCAGTTCGCCGTCGATCGCGAAGAAGATGTTCGCCCCCGTCGCCTCGGCGACATGCCCGTCGAGGGTGAGCATCAGCGCGTCGTTGAACCCCTCCGCCTCGGCCGCGTGCTTCGAGAGCGTGCCGATCATGTAGAGCCCGGCGGCCTTCGAGGCGGTCGGCGCGGTGCGCGGATCGGGCCGGCGCCACGGCGCCATGCCGAGGGTGATGCCCTTCATCCGGTCGTTGCCGAACAGGTTCGGCCACGGCCAGGCGGCGATGGCGAGGTGGATCTTGGTCTGCTGGGCGGAAACCGCGAGCATCTCCGAGCCGCGCCAGGCGATCGGGCGGATATAGGCGTCGGTCAGCCCGTTCGCCTTCAGCACCTCGTTGCAGGCGGCGTCGATCGCATCGGCGCTGAAGGGAATGTCGAAGCCGAGCAGCTTGCCCGACTGGATCAGCCGGTTGGTATGGTCGCGCAGGCGGAAGATGTTCCCGCCATACGACCGCTCGCCCTCGAAGACGGCGGAGGCGTAATGCAGCCCGTGCGTCAGCACGTGCAGCTTGGCGTCCCGCCAGGGGCGCAGCTCGCCGTCCCACCAGATCATGCCGTCGCGGTCGTCAAACGGAATCAGACTCATCGCCTCGCGTCCTCTTTCATGTCGGTCCCCTCTGCCGAGGAACCCGGAACCATAATTTGTCCGCGGCCGATGGCCAAGCGATGATTGCCGGAGAGCAGGTTTGACGTTTTGGCGGCGGTTGCGGCCCGCCCGCGCAACGGTTCTTGCAGGAAAGCCATAAATCCTGTCTTATCACAGCGTCCCCGCTTCAGTATGGGCAAGGGAGCCATGCACGAAAAACCATCCCAGCCCGGCACGGCCGCCGGCCTCCTGTTCCTGCGCGAGGAAGAGCTTCGCCTCGCCCAGGACATGATCTTCTTCGCCAACCGCGACCTCGTGGCCGCGGCCGACGCCATCCTTGCGGAAATCGGCTTCGGTCGCGCGCATCACCGGACGCTGCATTTCATCGGCCGCAATCCCGGCCTGCCGGTGGGCGAGCTGCTTCACATTCTCGGGATCGCCAAGCAGAGTCTCGCCCGCGTCCTCGGCCCGCTGATCCGCGACGGCTATGTCGAGCAGACCCCCGGCCGGGCGGATCGCCGCCAGCGCCTGCTCAGCCTCACCCCGGCGGGTGCCGCGCTGGAGCGCAAGCTCTTCGAGGCCCAGCGCGAGCGCCTGATCGCCGCCTTCCGCGAGGCCGGCGGCCCCGCCGTCGAGGGCTTCCGCAAGGTGTTGCGCGGCATGATGAAGGAAGAGGCCCGCGCCTATCTCGACCGGGCCGAGGCCGCGCGCAACGCGCGCCGATGAGCGCCACCGCCGCCCACATCCTGCTGGTCGACGACGATGCCCGCCTGCGCGCGCTGATGCAGCGCTACCTCGTCGAGAACGGCTTCCGCGTCACCGTCGCCGAGAGCGCCGCCGCCGCGCGCGAGACCCTGCGCGTGGTCGACCCCGACATGATGGTGCTCGATGTCATGATGCCCGAGGAAACCGGGCTCGAACTGATCGAGTCGCTGCGCGCCGACCGCGCGCCGGACCTGCCGATCCTGCTGCTCACCGCCCGCGGCGCGCCGGAGGACCGCATCGCCGGCTTCGAGGCGGGGGCGGACGACTATCTCGGCAAGCCGTTCGACCCGCGCGAGCTGCTGCTGCGCATCCGCGCCATGCTCCGCCGCGCCGCCCCGCCGGCGCAGGCGGCCGGCCCGGTCCGGCTCGGGGCGGCGAGCTTCGATCCCGCCCGCGGCGAGCTTTCCACCGAGCGCGGCCCGGTCCGCCTCACGGGTGGCGAGGCGAGCCTGCTCGCCGTGCTCGCCGCCCGCGCCCACGAGGTCCTCTCGCGCGAGGCGCTGGCCGAGATCCTCGGCATGGACGAGGCCGGCGAACGCGCGATCGACGTGCAGGTGACCCGCCTGCGCCGCAAGATCGAGCCCGACCCGCGCGAGCCGCGCTACCTGCAGACCGTGCGCGGCCGCGGCTACGTCCTCAAGCCGGGTCCATGAGGCTCGCCCCGCGCGGTCTCGAGCCCGACCGCGTCCTGCGCAAGATCCTGCCGCGCAGCCTGTTCGGCCGCACCCTGCTGATCGTGATCCTGCCGCTGATCCTGCTTGAAGGCGTCGCGCTGCAGATCTTCTACGGCAGCCATCTCGACGTGCTCTCCCGCCGCCTCGCCGGCAGCGTCGCCGGCGAGATCGCCTTCGTGCTCGACCAGGCCGCCCTGCACCCCGCCAGCAGCGCGCGGATCTTCGCCCATGCCGGGCAGCGCTTCCAGTTCCGCTTCCATTTCCACGAGAGAGAAAAACTCACCCCGCGCGGCCTGCCCCATGTCTTCGGCCCGGTGGATACCGACCTCGCCCGCGCCCTCCGCCGCGACCTCAACCGGAAATTCTCCCTGGTCTGGAACGGCCCGCCGGGGATGATCCGCGTCGATGTCCAGCTCGCAACCGGGGTGATGACGGTCGACGTGCCGCGCAAGCGCCTCTATGTCGGCGCGCTCTACATCTTCTTCGCCTGGCTCGCCGGCGTCACCATCCTGCTGCTCGGCATCGCCATCCTGTTCCTGCGCAACCAGGTCCGCGCCATCCGCCGGCTCGCCCTCGCCGCCGAGGCCTTCGGCATGGGGCGCGATCCCGGTCCGATCCGCCCCGAGGGCGCGATCGAGGTCCGCCGCGCCGCCACCGCCTTCAACCGCATGCAGGACCGCATCCGCCGCTTCCTCACCCAGCGCACCGCGATGCTCGCCGGCGTCTCGCACGACCTGCGCACCCCGCTCACCCGGCTGCGCCTCGCCATCGCCATGCTGCCGCCCGACATCGCCGACACCGACGGCATGAACGACGACGTGACGGAAATGGAGCGGCTGATCGGCCTCTACCTCACCTTCGCCCGCGGCGAGGGCACCGAGCAGCCCCAGCCGACCGACATCGCCCTGCTGATCGAGGATCTCGCCGCCCGCGCCGCGCGCGGCGGCGCCGCCATCGCGCTCGACCTCGCGCACCTGCCGCAGGCGGTGGTCCGGCCGGAGGCGATGCGCCGGGCGCTGTCCAACCTGCTCGACAACGCGGCCCGCCACGCCCACCGCATCGTCGTCGCGGCGGCGCCGGAAGGCGGGCAGATGCTGCGGATCGTCATCGACGACGATGGTCCCGGCATCCCCGCCGAGCGTCGCGAGCAGATGCTGCGTCCCTTCGAAAGCGGCTCGGCCGCCGGCACCGGCCTCGGCCTCGCCATCGCCCGCGACATCGTCGCGGCGCATGGCGGCACGCTCCGCCTCGATACCAGCCCGCTCGGCGGCCTGCGGGTGGCGATCACGATCCCGCTCTGACCCGCCGCCGTCCGGCACGGCATGGCAACGATATGGCCGGAAGCTATGCCAAAATTTAACCTCAATGGGCGTGCACCCTCAACCTGCGCGTGTCATATGTTGCGTCGCAAACACATTGTCGCCGGGATCGGCGGTTACGCCCAAGCCGATCGGAACGACGGATTCGACGAGGAACGCCGTTCAAATGCCCAACCGCGTGTTCTTTTCGCGCCTTCTTTTGAGGTAGCAGCGCATTGTTGATCTGGCTGGATCTTGAGAACCTGATCCGACATGTCGAATCCGGGCACCGCCCCAGCGGTATCCAGCGGGTGACGTTCGAACTCTCCGCATCCCTGGTGGCCGCCGGCGGCGGCGCGGTCCGGGTCTGCCGCCATGCCCGCGCCCCTCATGGTTTCGTCGAGCTCGACTGGGCGGATGTCGAGGCCCGGCTCGCCGCGCTGATGACGCGCGATGCGCCCGCACGGCGCGAGGCGCCGTCCCCTCGCGAACGGCCGGAAGCGGCCGGCGCGCTGCGCCGGGCCTTCCGCCGCCTGCCGGACGAGATGCGGATCCCGGTCCACGCGGTCTGCCAGGCGGAGCACGAGGCCGCGCGGGGGCTCCGGTCCGCCGGGGCCGCCCAGCTGAAGGCGATGCGCGGCCTGGCCGCCGTCGCCGCGGGCGGCATGCGCCTGGCCGCCGCCGCCGTGCGCCTCCGCGTCCTGCCGCGCCGGCGCGGCGTGCGCGTGCCGGACGCTTTCGCTCCTCCGGTCGCCTTCGCCGCCGGC
>NZ_JFHO01000036.1:0-15773 GCF_000724705.2 Acidiphilium sp. JA12-A1 | reverse complement strand
GTGTGCCCAAGGCCCGCTTTCGCCCGCCGCGACGGCGAACCTGAAGGCGTTCTTCGCGGTAAAGGCGCCGAAACTTCTTGTGGTTCATGGAAATTCCTTCGCGGCTGAGCAGCCAGTGCAGGCGCCGATAGCCAAATCGACGGCGCTCGCCCGCAAGCACGCGCATGCGTTCGCGAGCCTCCGCATCATCCGGGCGGCGGCTTTGATACCGCACCGTGGTCCGATCCACGCCCAGCGCATCGCAGGCCCGGCGTTGGCTCACCTCGAACAGGCTCTGAAGATGAGCTACCGCCTCCCGCTTATGGCTGGGCGCTAGAATTTTTTTGACGCAATTTCCTTGAGCATGGCGTTGTCCAGCACGGCGTCCGCCAACAGCCGCTTGAGCCGAGCGTTCTCGTCTTCCAGCTGTTTGAGCCGCCTGGCGTCCGAGACTTCCAACCCGCCGAATTTGGCCTTCCACTTGTAAAACGTCGCCGAACTGATCCCGTGTCGACGGCAGACCTCCGCCGTCGACATCCCCGACTCCTGCTCTTTGAGGATGCCGATGATCTGTTCCTCGCTAAACCGACTGCTCTTCATCTCGTCCGTCTCCCTGATGGGGCGGACTCTACTCATTCCTGGAGGAAATCCACGGGCTCAGACCACTTTCCGCCAGAAATACCCTACGGCCATCCCAATCTCGCCGTTGGCGATATATGCGTCGTCCTTTGCCGGGTAAACTTTCCGGTGCCTATTCGATGATATTTTCGGATTGGTGTTGACGAGGTTGATGACCTTGTCCCCGTAGACGATTTCTTCCTGTCCCATTGGCTTCGGGTATTTGCGCAGCCACCCTTCTTGACGTGCCGCATCGATCATTGGTTGCCGAAACTGTTTGTGGATCAGGCGATTTAGGCCGGGAACACCGTGAGCAGCTGCTCGCACGGGCGACAATATCTGCCAGCCCTCAGCTGTCTCAGCGGCGCCAGCCCTGTCCCCTTTTCGAGGATTGAAGAATCGGCGATCGTCCCAGGCCTCCCCTCCGAGCGTCATGTCGAAACCGGCCACGTCATCTGGTCCCTTGAGTGCGGGATTTCCATCGGGCGCCTTGAGTTCCTCGATCAGCACTTCGATTAGTCTCGAACGTACGTCGTCGGGTGTCTCCCACTGCACAAAGCGGACTTGGGGGCTCTGGCCGGTGCGGATTACCTTGTCGAAAACGTCGTCTTCGCCGGCCGCTATCGGGGACCCGCTGAACCATTCGGCGAGTTGGAGATCCTCACGATCATCTCCAGCTTGTCGGCGACGGATAGTTAGTTCGGCGTACCCAACGCCGACGCGAGGAAATTTCTCGGTGACGCCCTCCGGAGCGAGATGGTTGACGATGTCCACGAAAGGCCGGCCGGCGCCGATTGGCGGAAGCTGCCGTGGGTCCCCGATAAGGATCAGGCGATGCACGCCCCTTAGCGCCTGGATAAGCGCAGCGAGCATTTCCTCGGTCAGCATCGACGCTTCGTCAATGATCACGGTGTGCGCCCCAGCCTCGGCCGGCTGGTCCGAGAGGCGGTAGCGACCCGTTTGTCCATCGTAGCGGTGCGGGCTCAGGAATTGGGCGATGGTGTAGCCCTTGAGATGGAGCCCTTTGGTGGACTGTTCCATGCGCACACGGGCCTTTCCCGTTGGCGCCAGCAATAGCACTCCGCCCGCTTCGACCTTTGGGTGTGAGCACAACACTGAAAGCAACGTGGTCTTGCCAGTTCCAGCGGGGCCGATAAGCACCGAGAGCCGTGCTTCGGCCAGCTCCTTCAAAGCTGCCGTTTTTTCCACGCGGGCGCTCTCTTCGAGATCATCGGGCTGGCCGCCGTGTTGCAGGGCCAGGTGAGCGTTGAGATGTTTGCGCCAATCCGCATCGATTGGCAGGCGTTTGCCCTTTACGCGCTTGTCGATTGCGGTGCGTATCGTCGTTCCTATTTCGAAAAGTCGCTGCAACTGCAGGGCGACCTCGCCGTTGCGCATAGCAATCTCGACGACAGCGTCTTCGAACTCGTCCTTGGCGACGTTCATTAAGTCGCCGTCGACCTCGCATGCTGGCTGAAGCGCGAGGCCCCGAATGCCAAGCACAACTTGGGTCTGAGGCAGGAGCGTATTGCCTCCACCGGCGGCATCTTCGAGTATTTTGACAGTCAGTGCGCGAACGCGGCGTGCATCCGTCCCAGCGTCCAGCGCGCTGGGTGCTGGCAGCGGATGCTTATTACGGATTACCTCGTCCGGGAAAACCCCTCGATCAACGGTCCAAACGCTGACCGGGTCACTGGTAAGGCGCGTGAGCTCATAGAGAAGATATGGGTTGGCAAGGATAGCGTTATCGGTTGTATCGATTCCGGCTTTTGCGCGCTCCTCCTGTACATACAGCATGATGGCCTGGTCACGCGTGAGATCGAAACGGCTGAGTAGTTTGAGCAGTGAACGACGATCATCCGGTAGCTGCACCCACTTGCTGGATATCGTTTTCCCAATACTGGGCGCCAACTGCGGAGGAAGCTCCTTCTGAGGATCGGCAAACGCACGTTCGACCAAAGGCCAAGGATCCTCGTTTTCACCGGCCTTCTCTGACAATGCGCGGGCGACGAAGGTGCCAAACTCAAGCCCGAATGCGGACAAAGCGGCCCCGAGCCCCGGGCAAGGTCCGCGTGCCTCCCACAACTCACCGAGCCGTGCATCGATCCACTGCAGACATCGGTCCCACGGACCAGGCAGCACCCCCTTTGCTTTACGCAATGACTCGGCGCAGGCCAGGAGCGAGGCGATGGCGCCATCGTGGCTGACCAGTTGCGACGCATGAGAAAATTCGAGCTGACGGTCAGCTGGAGAGAAGGCGGCAATTTCAGCCGGATCGAACTCCGGGTCTTTGGTAGCCTTGGCTATCGCTGCGTGATACGGGAGGAGAAAGCCGTCCGTGAAATCTGGCCGGATCGAATGCTGAACCATCCGCTCCCAGAGCATCGAACGGTGTTTTCCCTTCAGATCTTTCGTCGTGTAGGCGTACTCCTGCGCGGCACCCACATGCAGGACACGACCGACGCCGATTAGAATTCGGCCACCTGCCGAGTCCTCCACGAACGGCACTTGCTTCGCGTAGAAAAAGCAAAGCGACACCTCAGGTTTGATATGGCCTGCGAAGCAATCGAGTAGGGCGGTCTGATTAAGGTGTTCCTGCACCCATTGCGACTTAAAGCCGAGGTCGGGTTCCCGCTCAGCCTGGACATCCAGAGCCTGTTCTCCGCCAAGCGTTTCCATTGCTTCGCGCAGCATCCACGCGAACGGGACCGCAGCCGCCGAATAAGGTGGATGGCGCAGCGGCGTTGTCTTGAAATGACCATGGCTAGATTCGGGTCCGCGGTTGTACGGATGGTTTGCATCGCGTACATATTCGAAGGGTGCCATGAAGCCGACACGCTCGACGGCGCATGCGGGCCACTTTGCTTGCGGCAAGTCTTTGAAACTCTTCCCAGCAACCGCCTCTTCCGCCGCGTCGTCGCGATCTTCGGCGATACGTTTAAGAGCAAGGCATGCGCCATTCAGTCGTGGCGCTGCGCAGACTCGACCGTCCCATCCAGTGTCGTGCCAGGGGACTCGTATCGAAATGTGCCGCATTGGGTAGTTCATTGCTCTGCACCACTGGCCTGAAGGTTGAACCGCGCCGGGAATCCCGGAGGCCATTTTGTTTGACTCAGGCGAGACATAGGCAGCTCGTTCAGTTGTTGATAGTACTTCGCCTCGGTCTCAGCGGGTGGAATATTGCCAATCGGCTCGAGGAGGCGGCCGTTGTTGAACCAGTCCATCCATTCGAGTGTGGCGAATTCCACTGCTTCTGCATTCCGCCAAGGGCCACGACGGTGGATGACCTCGGCCTTGAACAGGCCGTTGATAGTTTCGGCGAGGGCATTGTCGTAGGAATCGCCGACGCTGCCGACGGACGGTTCGATGCCGGCCTCCATCAGGCGCTCGGTGTATTTGATCGAGACATACTGGTTGCCCCGGTCGCTGTGATGGACGAGGCCGCCGCCACGCATCGGGTGTCTGTCGTGAAGAGCCTGTTCCAGGGCATCGAGGACGAAACCGGCATGCGCCGTGCGGCTGACCCGCCAGCCGACGATACGCCGGGCGAATGTATCGTTGACAAACGCCACATATACAAAGCCCTGCCAGGTCGCGACATAGGTGAAGTCCGACACCCATAGGGCATTTGGCCTTGAGGCATAAAACTGCCGGTTCACCTTGTCCCGTGGACAGGGCGCAGCGGAGTTGCTGACCGTCGTCTTCATCGGCTTGCCGCGGATCACGCCGGCCAGTTCCATCTGCTTCATAAGCCGCGCCGTGGTGCAGCGCGCGATCTCAATCCCCTCGCGCCGCAGCTGCCGCCAGACCTTGCGGACACCATAGACCTGGAAATTCTCTTCCCAGACCCGGCGGATCTCCGGCTGCAGCCGCGCGTCGCGCCGCGCACGGGGCGGCAAGCGGTTTGGGTCAGTACGGCGTGCAGCATGCTCATAGTAGGTCGACGGAGCGATCGGCAGCATCCGGCAGATCGGCTCGACACCGTAGACCTCGCGATGCGCGTCGATGAACGCGATCATGGCTTGTACTGGCGGTCGAGCTCCGCCATCTCAAAATAAGCCGATGCCTTGCGCAGGATCTCATTCGCCTGGCGTAGCTCCCGGACCTCTCGCTCCAGAGACTTGATCCGCTTCTGGTCAGCACGCGTCGGACCGAGCCGGAGCCCCTGATCGCGCTCCGCCTGGCGACCCCCCCTATACCTGTTTTACCGCGGATCACGGTGAATCATGATCCGTCTTGGGCCGGTCGGTTAAGAGCCGCCTTTTGCCCCCTGTGCCTGCGAGCACCTGGGGGGGACGTGCGCCTCAGCTGATCGACCGTATTGCACGTCCAGTGGGGAGTCGCGCCTTGGCTATTCATGGTCTCGAGCGCCAGTACAGGGAACGGCGAAGCAATACGGCGGCCCGGCAACAGAGGGAGGAGGCCATGGGCATTGAGCCGCTCGTCTTCGTCGGCATCGACTGGGCGAGCACCGAACACCAAGTCTGTCTGATCGGCGCAGACGGGCCTGTTCAGCGGGTATTCGCGCACGACGGCGATGGGATCGGCACAATGGTCGACTGGCTTGTCGCGAAAGCCGACCAGCCGGGCCAGGTTGCCGTTGCTATCGAGACGCCACACGGGCCGATCGTCGAGGCGCTCATGGATCGCGGCATCGCCGTCTTCGCCATCAATCCCAAGCAACTCGACCGTTTCCGAGATCGCTTCTCTCCGGCGGGCGCCAAAGACGACCGTCGGGGCGCCCTCGTCCTGGCCTCTTCCTTGCGCACGGGCAGCCACTGGTTTCGCCGTGTGGAAGCTCTCGACCCGGTGGTGGTGGAACTGCGGGAATGGTCGCGGATGGCCGAAGAGCTGAAGCAGGAGTGCGTCAGGTTGACGAACGGCGTGCGGCAGCAACTCTGGCGCTACTACCCTCAGATGCTTGATCTGACCGAAGATGTCGGTGCGGACTGGTTCTTGGCGCTTTGGACCAAGGCGCCAACTCCGGCCGAAGCGATGCGCCTGACCGAAACGGAGATTGCAAAAGTCCTAGCCGCCCATCGTATCCGCCGCGTCACCGCACACGATGCCCTGGCCATTTTGCGTCGGCCGGCGCTGACTGTCGCCCCGGGGACAGCCGACGCGGCCCGCGTCCACATCACGGCCGTGGCTGAGCGCCTCAACCTCGTTAATTGGCAGATCAAGACTGTCCTGCAGCGGATCGATGGCCTGGTCGAACAACTTGCCGGACCGGAGACCGAGCCGGGCAAGATACCGAGCAGCGCGACGCGGCAATCCTGCGCTCCTTGCCGGGGGTGGGAAGGATTGTCCTCGCCACGCTGCTCGCGGAGGCTCATCAAGCCCTCCAGGCGCGAGATTACCAGGCTTTGCGCACCTTCACCGGTGTGGCCCCGGTCACGAAGCAGAGCGGCAGATCCTGTCGTGTGGAGATGCGTCAGGCATGTTCTGGCCGCCTGCGAACCGTCGTCTATCACTGGGCCTGCGTCACAACCCAGCACGACGCCCGCAGTCGCAGCCGCTACGCCGCCCTCCTAGGACGTGGCCACTCTCACCGCCGCGCCCTCAGAACCGTTGCCGATCGCCTGCTGGGCATTGCATGCGTCATGCTCACCAACCGAACCATGTTCGATCCCGAGAAGATGCCCACCGATCGCCCAAAATCAGCTTGATCATTGGTGGGGAGTCCCCCCGCGTCCCTCGCCACAGACGGCCCCATGCGCGTGGCTGACATTCTGACGCAGCGCGAGACGCCTAGGAGATCTGTGTGCGGGCTTTCGGCACCTTGCCCCTACCCGTACAGAGATCACATCCGCTGCGTCGCCGCATCCTGGGTCCAATCTGCGGCAAATATCCGGCGGCATAAGGCTTGCCAGCGTGCGGGCGTCGACCTTGTCGGTCTTAACGTGTGAAAGACGGAAAGGCCTGATTTTTTTTGCGCATGACTCCTGGTCAATGGGATTCCTGCTTACCCACGTTGATCAGCCATGTTGAGCGGAGCACAAAGCAAGAACTTGGTGCTGTGAGCGGAGGAAGCGATGGCGCGCAATGCGGTGCAGTTTCAGCGCGGGCTGAGCGAGGCCGAATTTGAGCGGTTGTATGGCACGGAGGAGCAGTGCCGCGCGGTGGTGATCGCCGCCCGCTGGCCCGACGGGTTCTCCTGCCCGGTCTGTGGCGGGCGCTCTTATAGCGAGGTGAAGACCCGGGGCTTGTTCCAGTGCACGAAATGCCGACGGCAGACATCGCCGATTGCGGGCACGATTTTCGCCTCGACCAAATTGCCGCTGCGGACCTGGTTCCGGGCCATGTACCATCTGACCCAGAGCAAGCAGGGCATCTCCAGCATCGAGTTGGGCCGACGTCTCGGGGTGCGACAGACCTCGGCCTGGATGCTCAAGCACAAGCTCCAGCAGGTGATGCTGGAACGCGATGGGCGCAAACGCCTGACCGGGCGGGTCGAGATCGATGATGCTTATCTCGGCGGTGAACGCTCCGGCGGCAAGCGCGGGCGAGGCGCGCCCGGCAAGACCCCTTTCATCGCCGCAGTCGAGACCACGCCTGAAGGCAAGCCGGTTCGACTGAAACTGCGGCGGGTGGCCGGGTTCACCGGCCAGGCGATTTCCCGCTTTGCCCTGCGCAGCCTCGATCCGTCCTGCGCCGTGCTCAGCGATGGTCTCGCCTGTTTCGGCCATGTCAGCGACGCCGGATGCGCGCATGAGGTGATCCGCACCGGCAGTGGGCCGGCCGCCGCGCGCAGCCCGGCATTCAAGTGGGTGAACACAGCGCTCGGCAACATCAAATCCGCACTCACCGGCACCTACCGGGCGATCAGCAGCAAGCACGTGCCACGATACCTCGCCGAGTTCGAATATCGCTTCAATCGCCGTTACGACCTGGCCAGCATGATCCCAAGACTCAACTGGGCCGCCGCTCACACACCGCCAATGCCATACCGGCTGCTGAAATTGGCTGAGATTGCTGGGTAAACAGGTTCTTTTTTTGTTAATCCGATCTCGGTTTGAGATACGAAAATTTTCTTCGCGTTCATGTTGATTTCAACATTGCCGACAGCCAGCGACGAGCTCTGGAAGCCGCGGCTGCGACGAACCTGATTCTGCACTCTGAGGAAAATTTCCTCGTGTGAGATTGCGCTTACGATCAGATCGTCAACACCTGCCTCGAGAATGCGCAGGCGCGTTGCTTCGCTCAGCAAATGCGCGACGGCCATGATCGGGCAGCGCAGTCCAGCGAGGCGCAACCTGCGGATGAGTTCGATCTCCGCCGGGCGGGTATCCGTTACACGCAGAACGACCGCGTCGTATTCATAAAATCGCGTCAGATCGAGCGCTTCTTCAATATCCGTCGTTTCGTCTACAACGACGAGCTTGGACTTAAAGAATGTAGTCAGAACATCTCGATTATCGAGCGGGTTTCCAAAAATGAGAAGTTTCATTACAACCCCCAGTTAACTGAAAAATTCAATACAACCGGAAGGGGAGGGCGTCAATAAAATAATTTTAAGGAGATGATAATCGATTGAATAATAATTTCGATTACGAAAAATGGGATGGAAATTAAGTTTTTGGAAATTTTTCCGGCACCAGGGCGCACAAATGCAGTGAAAACCCCGCCTTTATCCGCCGATGGCCGGGGTGTTCGGCAGGGGGAGCAGCGAGGTTCGAGCGCGTGGGAGGGTATTGAAGATTAAATCGAGGCAATGGATTGGCGTGCGCCGGACTACCAGCGGTTGCGCGCTTCCTGATCCTCGTCGCGTGCCGAAACCCAGTGCGATGTGCCATCGGCAAAGTTCTCGCGCTTCCAGAACGGCGCGTCGGTCTTCAGCCAGTCGATCAGGAAGGCGGTTGCCGCGAGGGCGTCAGCCCGATGGGCGCTGGCGGCGGCGGCAAGAACGATACGGTCGCCGGGTGTCAGTTCGCCGACCCGGTGGATGATCGTGCAACCGGTGAGCTGCCAGCGGTTCGCGGCCGTCTTGGCAATCTCGGCCAGTGACCCCTCGGTCATTGCCGGGTAATGCTCGAGAATCAGGGAGGTCAGCCGGCGGCCGTCGGCCTCACCTCGAACGACGCCGACGAAACTGGCAACCGCGCCGGCCCCCGCTTCAAGCGCGGCGAGTTCGGCGCCGACGTCGATGTCCTCAGTCGTGACGACGATGCGAGGCATGCTCCGGTCCGTCATCCACCGGTGAAAGGCGGAAAGAAGGCGATCTCGCGGGCACCTTCCAGCAATGTGTCGGGCGGAACGAAGCGCTGATCGAGGGCGGTCTTGATCGCGCGGCGGTCTGCGAACGCACGGGTATGGGCAGGGCTGCGCGCCGACAGAAAATCGGTCAGGGCACTGATTGTCGTCACTTCGGGCGGAATATCGACGTCTTCCTCGGAGAGGCCGATACGCTCGCGCAACCAGGCAAAATAGAGGATCTTCATTATAAGGATATGGGACCACAGAGGCGTTGAGTCATCGGGTCGGGACCGTTACCACCTGGCCATTCGACTGGATCAGCGTCGCGGTGCCGTTCCCGTTGGGAATCAGGATGCCGCCCCCCCGGCCGCCGATCGGGGCGATCGTCTGGTAACGGCCGTTGCTGGGAGACGTCACGATGCCGAGCGGGCCGTGCGGTCCCATCACCGTCTGGCCCACAGGCAGCGAATCTCCGGAGGTAATCGGCTTGGCGGGCCTTGCCGGCGCTGTCGGTATTGCCGGGGCGCGCGGCACAGGCGCCTGTGCGCTGCCGGGTGGCGTGGATGAGTGCATGGCCGCGCCGGCGGGGCGGGAGAACGTTGCCTCCGCGCCTTCCGCGCGGTCGGGCGGCAGACGGCGGACCTTTGCGCCGGGCGGAACCGAATAGGACGGCGCCGGGGAACTGCCGGCGGGGGCGCTGTAGAGGTTCTGATAAGCCTGCCCGAGGGGCACGTTCATGTGTTTCTGGATTTCACCGAGTGTTGGCACCGGAGCGAGCTTGCCCGGCCAGACATCGCCTGGCTGGGGACGCAGCGGCTGTACCGCGACCTCGTTGCCGCGGGCGCGCTGCATGTTGATGGCGTCACCCGCGGGCGCATTCGGATCCCCGAGTGGGTTGAGGGTGCTGTTGAAATAGTTGCCCACGCCCGCGCAGCCGGAAAGCAGCAGCACAAGACTGCCGGGAAGAAGTGCGGCCACGGCACGGCGGGGCCGGGGCGAAGGCAGTACGGCCGGGCGGGATGGGGCGGATCTGGCAAATTGCCGCATCTTTCTTCCTCGAAATTGTTCGAATTCGTTATGCGCCGGTTTGCCGGTCTACCTCAAGCGATCAGGCGGCCGCATCGGCGGAGGAGGAACCGCGCGACGGTTGGCGGATCGCCGAGGGGAAGAACAGGTCGGTCGCACCCGGGGAGCGGGACATCGCAGGCGACGGCGATGACATCGTCCTGCTCCGGCCAAAGCGGCGCCTTGCCGAGTTCGGGCCGATGCACTTCGATCTTTTCGACCGCGGCCGCCTTGAAGCCTTCCGCGAGATAGAGATCGGCCGGTGCCATGCGGGCGAGCAGGGCAGCAAGATCCGGTTCGGCGGCGGCGCCGTGATCGTGAAACAGCACGAAGCGTTCGGCGGTGGCGAGCATCGTTTCGTGTGCTCCGGCTTCGCGATGACGGAAACTGTCCTTGCCCGGCTGGTCGGGGTCGACCTTGTGGTGGGCGTGCTTCAGGGTCGAGACCCGCAGCCCGGCGCCGCCGAGCAGGGGCAGAAGGGCGGTGAGCAGGGTTGTCTTGCCGCTTCCCGACCAGCCGATGAGGGCGATGACCGGCGCGCCGTGCGCCGTGAGTGTCGCTGATGATTTCGTCATCTTCGGGTCAGGGTGACGGTCCGGGCTGGGTCACGTGACGCAGCCCCGCGGTCAGGTAATCCCAGCCGGTGATGAGGGTGAGGCCGGCGGCGATCCAGAGCAGGGCGCCGCCGATGATGCCGGCCGGGAGCCAGGGGATGCCGAGTTCCGCGGCGCCGGAATTGCCGAGCAGGAGAATGCCGAGCGCCACCATCTGCGCGGCCGTCTTCCATTTGGCCAGCCGGGTCACCGGCATGCCGACCTTGATGCCCGCAAGGTATTCACGCAGGCCCGACACCAGGATTTCACGCAGCATGATCACGATCGCCGGGTAGATGCCGAAGGCGGTCACGCGATGAAAACCGACGAGAAGCATCAGTGTTGCGCCCACCAGCAGCTTGTCCGCGATCGGATCGAGCATCCGGCCGAGATCGGATAGCTGGCGGCGGCTGCGGGCGAGGCGGCCGTCCAGCCAGTCGGTGATGCCCGCGATGACGAAAAGGAGGGCGGCCAGCAGATCGGCGAGCGGGGAGCCGATCGCGACCAGCACGACCAGCAGCGGGATCGCCGCGATGCGCGAGAGCGTCAGCACATTCGGTAAGTCGGTCAGCATTCGGGGACGTTAAGCCGATTTTGCCGCCGGCGTCACCCGTCGCAACAGGCTTATGACAGCAGAATGATCGTATCGCCGGGCGCGATCCGCCCTGGGGCGAGGACCTCGGCATAAACCCCGCAGTCGACATGACCGAAATGCGTCATCAGGTCCTTGACCGGATTGGCGTCGCGCGCCCGGGTTTCCGGGTTGATGGAGGTGGCGGCGCAGCGGTCGATCCGTGCGGTAACCCGCAGTCGCGCGTCGCCGATCGCGAGTGTGCGGCCGACCCAGCCGAGTTCAGCCCAGGGCTCGGCGCCGTCGAAATAGAGATTGGCGCGGAAGCGCAGAGGGTGGCGCTGCGCGCCGGCGGCGGCTTCGAGCGCCCGCAGGCTGGCCAGGCCGATCAGGCTGATCACCTGGTTCCGGTGGTCTGAGAAACTATGGCCGGACACATGCCGGAATCGTGGCGTGCCGCGCATCGAGCCCGGCAGGGCGGCGGCGATGAACGTCCCAAGCTGGCTGCGTCCGGCCTCGGTCAGGGGCGATGCGTCGATCGCCGCGCCGTCCGGCGCGATGAGGGTCAGCAGGCCTGCGGCGTCGTCGAAGCGGCAATCGAGGCGAACGGCTTCCGGATCGCGGGCTAGGCAGAGGAATTCGGCTTTCGGGCGCCAGGCCGGCGCTGCCGGATCGAAACCGCAATCCCCCTGCGCGAGTGCGAAGGCGCGGTCCCAGGCGATGGCGCGTCCGGCTTCGAGGTCCGCGGCCTTCAGCGGTTCGGCGGTCAGGCCCTTGACCGGATAGCGGAAGAGTGAGTCGACGAGCATGGTCATGGGGGCGGTTCCTCTTGAGGAGGATCAATGCAGCAACCATGTCCAGCGGACAAGGTCGGACCATTGCCTTGCGAGGGATGGTCCGGCCGGGTCGCCTGATGAAAGGGATCGAGAACAATGGATTTCGAGAAGTTTACCGAACGCGCCCGCGGCTTCGTGCAGGCCGCGCAGACGATTGCCGTGCGCGAATATCACCAGCAGATCACGCCGGAACACCTGCTCAAGGCGTTTCTCGACGATGAGGAAGGGGCCGCGAGCGGGCTGATCCGCGCGGCCGGGGGCGATCCGGCCGCGGTTCGTCTCGCGGCCGATGCCGCGATTGGAAAACTGCCGAAGGTGCAGGGCTCCGGCGCCGGGCAGCCGCAGATCACGCCCGATCTCGTGCGGGTGCTCGATGCGGCGCAGCAGATGGCGCAGAAGGCCGGCGATGAATATGTCGCGCAGGACCGCGTGCTGGTGGCACTCGCGGCGAGCGGCACGCCGGCGGGCCGGGCGCTGACCGCGGCCGGCGCCTCGGCGCAGGCCCTGGAGAAGGCGGTGGCCGATATCCGCAAGGGCCGCACGGTGACGAGCGCGAACGCGGAGCAGACCTTCGATGCGCTGAAGAAATATGCGCGGGATGTGACCGAGGCCGCGCGCGCGCAGAAGCTTGATCCGGTGATCGGCCGCGACGAGGAGATCCGCCGGGCGATCCAGGTGCTGGCGCGGCGGACCAAGAACAACCCGGTGCTCATCGGCGAGCCTGGGGTTGGCAAGACGGCGATCGTCGAGGGGCTGGCGCTCCGCATCGTCAATGGCGACGTGCCGGAGGCGCTGAAGGGCAAGCGGCTGCTCGCGCTCGATCTCGGCGCGATGGTGGCCGGCGCGAAATATCGCGGCGAGTTCGAGGAACGGCTGAAAGCCGTGCTGAAGGAGATCGAAGGCTCGAACGGCGAGGTCATCCTGTTCATCGACGAGATGCACACGCTGGTCGGCGCGGGGCGGGCGGATGGCGCGATGGATGCCTCGAACCTGATCAAGCCCGAACTGGCGCGCGGTGCGCTGCACTGCGTGGGGGCGACGACGCTCGACGAGTATCGGAAGTACATCGAGAAGGATGCGGCGCTGGCGCGGCGCTTCCAGCCGGTCTTCGTGGATGAGCCGAGTGTCGAGGACACGATCTCGATCCTGCGCGGGATCAAGGAGAAATACGAACTTCATCACGGCGTGCGGATTTCGGATTCGGCGCTGGTGGCGGCGGCGACCCTGTCCAACCGCTACATTACCGACCGGTTCCTGCCGGACAAGGCGATCGACCTTGTCGACGAGGCCGCCTCGCGCCTGCGGATGCAGGTGGATTCCAAGCCCGAGGCGCTCGATGAACTCGATCGGCGGCTGATGCAGCTCAAGATCGAACGGGAAGCGCTGCGCAAGGAGCAGGATCCCGCCTCGAAGGAACGGCTGGAGCGGCTGGAGGGTGAAATCGCCGAACTCGAGGAGAAATCCGACGCGATGACGGCGGCGTGGAAGGCCGAAAAGGACCGACTGAATGCCACGCAAAAGCTGAAGGAGCAGCTCGACCAGGCGCGGGGCGAGGCGGAGATGGCGCAGCGCTCCGGCAATCTGACCCGGGCCTCGGAGCTGATGTATGGCGTGATCCCCGAGATCGAGCGGAAGCTCGCCGCCGGGCCGACGGAAGGAGCCATGGTCAACGAGGCGGTCACCGAAGCGCAGATCGCCCAGGTGGTGGCCCGCTGGACCGGCATTCCGGTCGACCGGATGCTGGAGGGCGAGCGCGCCAAGCTCATCAGGATGGAAGAGGAGTTGCGCAAGCGCGTGGTAGGCCAGGAAGCCGCGCTGCGGGCGGTTTCGGATGCCGTGCGCCGGGCACGGGCCGGGTTGCAGGATCCGAACCGGCCGATCGGCTCCTTCCTGTTCCTGGGCCCGACCGGCGTCGGCAAGACCGAAACCTGCAAGGCGCTGGCCGAGTTTCTGTTCGACGATGAGCGGGCGATGGTGCGCATCGACATGAGCGAATTCATGGAGAAGCACGCCGTGGCCCGGCTGATCGGCGCGCCGCCAGGCTATGTCGGCTACGAGGAAGGCGGGGTGCTCACCGAAGCCGTGCGGCGCCGGCCGTATCAGGTGATCCTGTTCGACGAGGTCGAGAAGGCGCACGAGGATGTCTTCAACGTCTTGTTGCAGGTGCTTGATGATGGCCGACTGACCGACGGACAGGGGCGCACTGTCGACTTCAAGAACACGATCATCGTGCTCACGTCGAACCTGGGCAGCGAGGTGCTCGCCGCTCAGCCTGAAGGCGAGGATGTCGTATTGGCCGAACCGCAGGTGATGCGGGTGGTCCGCCAGCATTTCCGGCCGGAATTCCTGAACCGGCTGGACGAGATCATCCTGTTCCGGCGCCTGCAGCGCGCCGATATGGCACGGATCGTCGAAATTCAGTTGAGGCATCTGGAATCGCTTCTCGCAGACCGGAAGATCACCCTGCATCTCGATCAGGCGGCGCGGGACTGGCTGGCGAACGAGGGATACGACCCGGTCTACGGGGCACGGCCGCTGAAGCGGGTGATTCAGCGTTCGCTGCAGAACAAGCTGGCGACGAGGCTCCTCGAAGGGGCCATCCATGACGGCGAGACGGTGAATGTGACCGTCGACGATGACGGTCTCTCGATTGCCGGCGGGCTCGCGGCGGCAGCCTGAGAGCGTGGCAACAGCCCGGCCCATGCGGATTGTTCATGGCCGGGCTGCTTGCCGGAAAATTACGTCATCTCGCAGATGCGAAATGGACGAATTTCAAAAAAATCCATCAAATTCAAATGGTTTTTAATAAATCGACCACCGCCCGAATGGGCGTTGACAGCAGGCAGGCCGGGGCGTAGAAGCCCGTTCACCGCTGACGAGGCGGCGCCCGACGGAGCGGGTAAGACCGCAACGAAGGTTTTGTTCTTTGAGGATTGTGAATAGGCTAGGAAGGGATACGTTGGTGGCGTTTGGCTGCTGGGCTTGAGGGTCTGGTGGTTGGAGCTGAGGCTTAGGCTTAGGTCTGGGTTTTGGTGGTGGTTCTTGAGGGTTGGCTGGTGATCTGGGTTTATGTGATCTGGATGATTATCTGGTCTTTAGGGGCTGATTTGAACGCTGTCTGATGTATTCATTCTGTGAATGTGACAGATGTTTCGAGTTCTGTCTGGGGCTGCGAGGTCTTGGGCAGGGATAATGAGAAGGGTCCGTTCGTTTTGTGTGGTTGGCTGAGGCTGGCTGCATGGGATGAACTTGAGAGTTTGATCCTGGCTCAGAGCGAACGCTGGCGGCATGCTTAACACATGCAAGTCGCACGGGCAGGGCAACCTGTCAGTGGCGGACGGGTGAGTAACGCGTAGGAATCTATCCTTGGGTGGGGGACAACCGTGGGAAACTACGGCTAATACCGCATGATCCCTGAGGGGCAAAGGCGAAAGTCGCCTAAGGAGGAGCCTGCGTCTGATTAGGTAGTTGGTGGGGTAAAGGCCTACCAAGCCTGCGATCAGTAGCTGGTCTGAGAGGATGATCAGCCACACTGGGACTGAGACACGGCCCAGACTCCTACGGGAGGCAGCAGTGGGGAATATTGGACAATGGGCGAAAGCCTGATCCAGCAATGCCGCGTGGATGAAGAAGGTCTTCGGATTGTAAAGTCCTTTTGGCGGGGACGATGATGACGGTACCCGCAGAATAAGCTCCGGCTAACTTCGTGCCAGCAGCCGCGGTAATACGAAGGGGGCTAGCGTTGCTCGGAATGACTGGGCGTAAAGGGCGCGTAGGCGGACGGCACAGTCAGGCGTGAAATTCCTGGGCTCAACCTGGGGACTGCGTCTGAGACGTGTTGTCTTGAGTATGGAAGAGGGTTGTGGAATTTCCAGTGTAGAGGTGAAATTCGTAGATATTGGAAAGAACACCGGT
>NZ_JFHO01000037.1:0-17835 GCF_000724705.2 Acidiphilium sp. JA12-A1 | reverse complement strand
CGCAGGCAAGATAGACCCGAACACCCGCACCCGGCGCGATCATCCGCCCCTCAGCACCGCCAGCACCCGGCTCAACGCCAACTGGTCCACCCCGGCGCCGACACGCAATACCACCCCGTCCGGCAGCGTGATCTCGATCGTCTCCATCGCCGTCGGCGCTGCCGCCAAGCCCAACGCCGGCACAGTCCCGCTTACCACTGCCCGCGCAAAGCCCGGCACCAGCGGCGTCGCTTCGGCCAGATCGCCATCCCGATATTGCCGACGCCACGTGCTCAGTTGCCCGCTGCTGATCTCGTGCTGACGGCACAACGCCGAAACCATCACGCCGGGCGCCAGGCTCGCCTCCACAATCGCCCGCTTCATCGCCGTCGACCAACGCCGGCGCGCCCCGCGTGTGATTACCTCAACCCGCTCCTTCGAAGCACTCGTATGAAGGCTCGTACGAGCCGCTCCTATCGCCTCAACCCGATCCGCTTCAAAAATCTCAGAAATGCCGACGTCGCTCACGCCCACAAACATCGGGCCCAGTCTGCGTCACAACAACAATGCCGGTCCAACAGCGTTTACTGTTCCCGTGCAACTCGACCGCTATATGGCGATCGCCGAGCGCGGCATGCGCGAACGCTTCCGCCTGCGCGCGGCCCGGAAATCAGTCGAATACGAATGCGACCTGACGCTCCGGAATATCCAGACCCTTCGCGGCCGGTATCGCGACCTGCTGGCCAGAGAGAATCGGACCGAAGCCGATGATTGGCTCGAACCGGAGCTCATGGCTCTCGCCGCGCAGGCCGAGTGTATGCTCGAAGTGCTGAGACACTTCCTGCAGCTGCTCGACGCGCTCGACACACCAGTGTTCAATATCGAACACTCGTGACCAAGCCCCCTCACCTTTGATTATGGGTGAGGGGGCTTTTGCGTTTAGGATCGCCCTACACTGACAGTCTGGCAACCCGTGTCTCCTTCGCGCCCAGGCCCGCCATGGCAGGCTCCAAACCCAATCCTGATAGCGAACCATCCCGGCCGTCGCGCTAAAGTCCGGATCGGTGACACCCTGTCGCTCAGCGACCGCCGCGCTTTAATGGGCGGCTATGGTCCAAAGCGGACGCTCAACCATTCTCGGGGCGCCGTGCCTGACCTTATCTCGGCTTGAATCCGAAACGCACGCCCTCACCGAGAAGGCGGAGGATGCCATCCGCTTCCTCGCTCATGGGGTTGGGCAAGACGTCGATCCGAGTTTCGCTCGAAGTCGCCGGATTGGCGACATAGATCACGACATAGCGCTGACCGGAACGGGGCCGGGCAGCCTCCCGCGCGGCGCGAACCTCGGACTCTCCCATCTCGAACTGGCACCGATCACCTTGGCTGGATTTGACCTCGATGAGCCAAGTCCGCCGATCATGCTTCAGCTCAAAATCGTAGCCGAGGTCGTCGGACCACGCCTTACCCTTCTGGAGGGCGCCGAAGCGCGAGACCCACGCCTTGTCGATGTCTTGGTTGCGAAAGCGGTCCTTGAGCCAGTGATATACGACGAGTTCTCCGAGCCGCCCGATCATGTCCTTCTTGGCTTGCGGGGCCCGATCCGGCCCGGGAGGCACATCGTGCGGATTGCGGTTCGTCGGAGGTTTTTTGGTAGGTCTCTCAAGGTGGTTCAGCTCGGTCGGCGTCGTCAGACGCGCCGATTTGACATGCTTGGAGAGCCGAGCGGCGATCTCGGCCGAGATTTCCGTCCAGTCCGCATGCTCGGGGTCAACATCGCGATCGTTGACCCGAACGGACCGGGCCCTCGCGGCCCGTTCCTCCGCCTCTCGCTGAGCTTCCTTTGCGGCCGCGTCGATCGCATCGGCACCGATACCCAGTGCGTCACGATCGAGGGTGGAATCCATGCCGTCGGGCCAGATACCGAGCTTCACGCACCAAGCTATCAGCGCTGCCTCATTCATGGGCTTGAAGTCGACCGCGCCGGCCGCATCGAGCTTGGCACGAATATGCTGCTCGGCTGCCTTGGCCTCACGCCATTGGTCCGGGATACTTGAGGCTGGCCCCTTCCACCAGGCGCGCACAATGGGCGTCGCCATGGTGGCGAAGCGGCCGATTGCCGTCATGTTGGCCGATCGAACTTCGGCAAGTTCGGACAGAGCATGGGGGTTCGCACCGGCCACTGGCGCTCCCGAACTTTCGAGCCATCGCGCAACATGGCCTTCCAGAACGGCTTCCGGCACGAAATGGTAGAGCGTGAGCCAGGCTGGATCCGCTTTCATGGATCGTAAGGCGTCGCGGTGCTGAGCATAGTTTGGAGCGGGCAGGAATGTGTCGAGCGTTGGTGCGGCCGCATTGCGAAGCGCTTCCAGGATGGATGTCTCGTGGTCGACGATGTGGTTCAGGAGCTGTGAGGCATGGACCGCGGGATAGGTCAACGGCTCGCTTCCCGTGGCCGCGAGACTCTCGTTGAAGCGCGCGAAATCGAGGTCGAGAAGCTCACGAAACTGCGCCGCGGATTGGGCCTGCCCGCACGCCTTGAGCACCGCGTCGGCATCCGCAGAGGCGGCGGTGATGAGAGACATCAGCTCAGCGAGAAGACGAGCCGGGTCTGCGCCGTGCTCGGCTTCAAGCCGATCGCAATCGTTCAGAGCGTCCGGTCCCGATCCGTAGTGGATGGCGGCGCGGAGCCACGGCATTCGAAAGTCGACGCGCTCGCCGAAGAGGTTCTGGACCGACGCGACGGAGCCTTCTTCGAGCTGGAGGGTGCGGCCGAGCCGGAAAATCACATCCTCGTCGAGGCCGAGTTCGTCGATGGCTTCGCCGGCAGCGGCAAGCTCGTGGGCGAGTAGACGCATCCCATTGGCGACCGGAGATAGGTCAATCGCCTCGCAAATCGCCGGCAGACAGAGTTGGAGGCCGTTCCAGGTCAGGGGATCACCGATCCGGGTGACGACAAGGGTCTTTCGGTCCGAGCGGCGGAAGACATAGGCAGGCCGGTCACCGGGGGCCATGATCCGCTGGTCGTTGATCTCGAAGGCGACGTCTTCAGCCGCCACGAGGGCGATATTGCTGAGGCGATCGAGAACAAGCCCGCGGTCGGCGGGAAGCTGGCCAGCATCGGTGCCTCGCAACCCCTCCATCGCGACCGCGAGCATCACACGAAGCCAGGGGCATTGGTCGAGCACTGTTTCGCTGGTCTCGACGTCTTCGAGCGCCTCCTCGTCGATCTTAACGTCGTAGCGCATCGTCGACAGGCGGCTCACCTTCTTGCCGAACAAGGCTTCCGCTGCTGCGCCTACCCGAGAGCGATCGGCACCCTTGATGTCGAGAAGGAGGCCATCGATAGACGCGACAAGGCTGGGCGCAAGATCATCGTCGCTGTCCCGGACGTAGAGGGGCGCGGTCTCCTTGGCCGGGATTGTGACGGCAAGATCGGCGCGCCGACGGACCAGGATCGGCATATTCTTCGGCGCATTGCCGGTCGCTTGAGGATCCGCTGCGTGCCTGTCCGCGATAACCTTCCAGGTCGCGTTGTAGAGATTGGAGAGCTGCTGCTCGTAGTGTGGTCGAACCGTTCCAGCGGCATATTGAGATGCGAGGAAACGGGCTTGATCGAGGGCGATTGCCGGATCGTTCAGGAGCCGCAGTCGGCCATGGGTTCGCAACTTCTTTAGCGCTTCAGGCTGCCGACGGTCGATGATCCTGCCGATCGCGACCGCCACCTGCCGAAGATAGAAGGGAAAGCGCTCGTTGCTGGAGACCCAGACGTCCGACGGGCGGTAGAAGCGACGAACCGGCCCCTCGGATGATGGGTCGTCGGCGGGCAGCCATCGGCTGCTACGAATGAAGGCTCCAGCCGGCGTCGACCATGGATATTGGTCATTCGAGTAATGCTCGTGACGAAGATCGCTGTGGAGCAGTTCCTCTCCGGCGCCCGCCAGCCACTCGATCACCAGACCGGCATAGATCTCACGGCAATCGTCGGTGAAGCGCTCATGGTCGCTCTGACCTGGCAGGTGCCACAGGGCGCTCGCGAACTTGTAGTTGGTCGAATAATAGAGGCTCAGGCTCTCCTTGGTGAAAGTGCTGACGTCGCACTTCCAATCGGCGATGGCCGCGTCGCTGAGCCCCAGTGCCTTGGCGAAACCGAAGCTCGTAACCTCGTAAGCGCGGGTCAGGGGCATGGTGGGCAGAGGAAGCGCGCGCAGGCCGCACCCGACGCCCAGGCCGCGCAGAAACTCCGCCCAGAGCGCGGCCTGGCCTTTGAAGGCGCGATGGCTGGTGGGCGCGAGGAGCCGCTTTCGATAGGAGGCAAAGTCAGCAACGTCGGGCGGCGCGGCGCTGAATAGCGCATTGAGCCGCCGGCCCAGGAGTTCATCGGGCCAGGATTCCGAGAAGATGGCCTCCGTAGCGTGGCTCATTCCATCCGCTGTGGGAACGAGCAGGCGATAAGAGGAATCGACCTTGATCGACCTGGTGGTCAGAGCGCGTCGCCAGATCGCAAATGCCCAGCGGAGACCCGCCAGAGCCTCCTCGACCGAGGCGCCTGCGTTGACCACCTGGGAGATACGGGTGAGGACCGCTTCGCCGTCATAAGCAGAGACTTGGCCGCGCTCGAGAAACTCGCGCGCGGCGCGTAGCTCGCCATGCCAGGGAAGCTTGTTCGAGGCGAAAGCGAAGTGCGCCGCCAGCGGTGCAGGCACACGGAGTTGCTCGAGCGGTATCTCCGCGTTGTCGCCCGATGGCCGCGTCGCGGGCGGGAAGAAAAGGGAGGGTTCGATCTGCTCGCCCTTGCGTCGCC
Source organism: Acidiphilium sp. JA12-A1 (assembly GCF_000724705.2). Lineage (NCBI taxonomy): Bacteria > Pseudomonadati > Pseudomonadota > Alphaproteobacteria > Acetobacterales > Acidocellaceae > Acidiphilium > Acidiphilium sp. JA12-A1. The sequence continues at coordinate 13,055 of NZ_JFHO01000037.1, read as the reverse complement.
GACGCCGGGCACGCGGAAGTTCGCCATCGGTCTGGACGTCGCTGCGACCGGCACGGACCGTCCCGTCATCGCAGAGGATGACGGGCAAGCCAGAGAGCATCTCCGGCCCCTCTTTCATGAAGGAGGGCAGATCCCGGTAGAAGTCGGTCCACTGGCTCGTCGCAGGGCGCTTTCCGGCGCGCAGGGTGCCGGCGATCTCCGCCGCAATCCGCGCACACTCGATGGGGGCCAGCCGGTCGCGAAACAGATTCGGTGCGTGCTGCCGAAGGAATGGCGTCAGACGACCGATGCGCTCGGGCTTGAGTTCGGGCAGGAGCGGCGCGATCGGCGGGGAGATAGCCGCACCGTGCCTCGCGACCGCCGAGAGATCGAAGGTCGGCGATGCCTCGAAGGTGGCGCGCACCTCCCTGGGATGGCGCCAACCGACCGAGAGCAAACCGCCTAGCATCACAGCGCATGGGATCACCGGCGCAGAGCCGAACTCCTGTCCGCTGAGGCGCGCGATCTCCGTGGCCGAGAGGGCGGGCAAATTGAGCCGATCGCCCGGGCCCTTCGCTGCGGTCAGGCTGGATGGGTTGCTCCATACGAGGAGATCGACAGATGCCTTCGCCCGGGCAACCGCCGTGAGGGCCGCATGGCTGCGGCCGGCATCGCGGTCCGCCAACCAAAGCACGCTCGCCGCAGCGAGTGTGACCGCCTGGGTCAGGAGCAGACGATTGAGCGCGACGCCGGCATCGAGGGCTTTGCGGTTCGAGGAAGGAAAGAAGCTGCCGTGAAGGTGGCCCTGGAAAGGCGCGTTTGCGCCCTCCCCCATTGGCAGGAATGTGTAGAGGCGAGGCGATGAAATCTCGTGATCGAGAGGCACTGCCAGGCCGACCTCACCGACGCCCGACCAGCCCTTCCAACTGCTATGAAGCTGCTTCGCCTTGACGCCATCGTCGACGGCCCGCCGCATGAGCGCTTCCGGCGCATGATCGCGGACGAGCAGCCAATGTGCACCGCTCAGCGTAACGATCGACGCGGCGATCGGCGCGGATGCAATCGACTTTTCATGTCGCTTGAGTGTGAACGCGGAGAAGGTCTCGCCGGCGCGGTTCCGAACCTTGGCGTTGAGCATTTCGAGACGATCGAGGAAGAGGAGCAGTGGAGCGGAATCGTCGTTCAAAGCCCTGACCTCGTCCCGTGCCGTCTGCAGAGAATCTGAATCTCGAAGCGGGAGCCGAATGACGGAAGAGAAGCCACGCACGGCATAGTCAGCGATGACCTCGGGCTGAGTGCCGAGGGCGATTGGCAGGAAGAACATCGGCAGGTCGGATTGCGCGAAGGCAAGAACCGTTGGGTCCTCGATCCGGGAACTCAGGTCTTTGGACTGCGCGAAGGTGAAGCAATAACCCTCGAACGTGGCTGCGCCGAACGCCTCGGGTGCCTGGGAGTATATTTCTGGCGAATCGCAGACATGGCTGACGCTCCGGAAGCCGAGGCCCTTGTTGCCGATCGATTCCCCGGGCGGCTTGGTGGACATGCCGATGCGCGAGAGCGCGACTACATTGTCGTGGCTGAACGGCTTTCCGAAGTTCGCAACATAGAGCGTGCCGAAGTCGCCCTCGTCTTCGACCAGGAGAACATCGATCTGGCCATCACGTTGGCCGCGTTCATGGGCATCGTTGGCGTTCTGGACGAGCTCAATAAGGAACCTACCATGATAATCGGCCGCCGCGTGTTCAGCGACGCTTTTATTCTGGGCGTAGACGTCGTCGAGGTAGACGCCGGCGACAATGTTAATCGTTCCGCCAAACGCCTGCAGCTTGCCATCCGCAATACGATCGATCCGTTCGGCAGGCGTCAGAGCATCGTCTTGCTCCGTCGATGCTGTGGGAGATGTAAGATCATCTACGTTCGCCAAGCCGCCCCCAAGTGACAAAGTTATATTACCTGTTCAATTGCTAGCCCAACCCGATTTTCGGGGATAGCATTTGACGATGCTAGTGCATTGACGCTTTCATAAGATTCACGTTTTTGGCATGACATGCGAATCTCGTGGCATGGCCCAAACTGTCAATGTCATCGTCCCTGTGGAAGATCGCGAGCGACTGCTCGCCATTATCGGCGACCGAAATCGCCCGCTGAAGCATGTCCAGCGGGCGAAGATCGTCTTGTTCTCGGCTGAACGCTTACCGGTGGTTGAAGTGGCACGCCAAGCTGGCCTCAGTCGTCCCGCAGTATGGCGCTGGCAACAAAGATACGGCGAGCAAGGCGTTGATGGGCTCTTGCACGACAAGACGCGCAAACCCGGCAAGACGCCGCTGTCCGCCAAGACCATCGCGAAAGTGCTGGAGCTGACCTGTTCGGAACCGCCCGGAGAGGCCACCCATTGGACCGGCCGCGCGATGGCCAAGGCGTTCAACATTTCGCTTCGAGCCGTCCAGCGCCTGTGGGCGGCTCATCGTCTTCAACCCCACCGCCCGCGCACGTTCAAACGCTCCAACGATCCCAAATTGGCCGAGAAGGTCGAGGACGTCGTTGGCCTTTACATGAACCCGCCGGCTCACGCCGTCGTCGTCTCCATCGACGAGAAAAGCCAGATCCAAGCGCTCGACCGCACTCAGCCGGGCTTGCCGCTCAAGCCGGGAAAATGCGGAACGATGACCCATGACTACAAGCGTAACGGCACGACGACGCTCTTTGCCGCGTTGAATATTCTTGATGGGACGATCATCGGACGCTGCATGAAGCAGCATCGGCATCAGGAATTCATTCGCTTTCTCAACGCCGTCGAACGGAATGTGCCGGCCGGCAAAGTCATCCACGCCATCGTCGACAATTACGCTGCCCACAAATATTCCACGGTCCTCGAATGGCTTGCGAACCACCCGGATGGACGTTCCATTTCACGCCCACCTCAGCGTCGGGGCTCAACGCCGTCGAAGGATTTTTCTCGATCATCACCCGCCGCAAAATCCGCCGATCCGTCTTCAAATCCGTCGCCGATCTCGAAGACGCCATCAAGCGCTACATCAAGGCGCACAACAAGAATTCCAAGCCATTCCTCTGGACCGCAACCACAGCCTCAATCTTCAAAAAGCTCGCTCAGATCCCTGAACCATCCGAATGAGTCAATCCACTAGAGCCCGGTCCGGGGCAATCGGACGCGCCTCAAGGCTTCTTTAGCTCTCGCCGGAAAGGACTTCCCAGATTTTTCGGTAACCCACGCCGTTAAGGACGGCATCCGCCGGCTTGGCGCGGTCCCAGTCGCGAGAGGACAACTCTTTCAGGAAGCTGCGAGCCTTACCTACGGAGTAGCGAGAGTCGTCATTCTCGGAGAGGGTCCTGTAAAGAGCCCCAAGGCGTTCGGCCGCGCTTCGCGGCACGGAATTCATCCGCATCAGAACCGCATCCTCACTGCTCACGCCGTGGTAGATCATGGCCGGAAGGGTGTTGATGCGCCGCTTCTCGGCTTCCGACATGTTGTCGAAATCGAGACCGGAAACGCGGCTCAGCGCTGAAATGCCCCACGTCCCGTTATTAACGATGGTCCGGTAGATGGCCTTGCAGGCGTTTGTGAATGCTTCGGTATCGGCTGCCTGCTCGTCGCCGGCGAAGTAAGAGCGGGCAATCTCTTGAAGGGGAACACCACTTACCCAATCACGCGTGATATTTGAAAGGTGCGCGTGATCGAAACCTTCGCCCCCGATCTCTTCCAGCTGCTTTGAAAGCTGCGGCACCTTGAGCATCACGCCAAACAGGTCCGCCATCTTACCCGCATCGCCAAAGAGGCTTGTCGGCGCCCAGTCTGCCGGAGTGAGGCGCTCTTCAAGATTGCGGAGTTCTACCTGCGCTCTACGGACGCCCTCCGGCGAAAAGCCGGTCGCGTCGGCAAGCTCTGCGACGCCCGGCTGGTTCGCCAGCTGCCGGGCATAGGCTTTGGTTGCGTCTAGAAGCGCATCTGCCTTTGCCCGCTGCGCCGGATCGTTGCGCAGCGTCGTGTAGCCGTAGGTCTGACGAAGCAACTGCTCGGAATCTGCAAGGACCGCGTCGAGGTTTTTCTTTTCTACCCACAAATGAGCGATGTAGCAGCGAAAATCCTCCCACTGATTCTGCCACAAGACCGATTGCAGATCAGCGAGCTGCCCGTGCTCGGCGAGTTCATCGAGAAGGGCGACCAACCGCGAAACCAGTGCGCCTGTCGCCCGGCTCAGGAAGTCGATCTTTCTTTGGCGTTCAGTGCCTTCTGCAAGCCCAATGACTCCGAGGCTGTCATGGCCGATACGGCCCGCGCGGCCGGCAAGGTTCCAAAACTCCCGCGGCGCCATCTCCACGCCGTAGGGGAGGAGGTGCGATGCCAGGAACACTGACGAGACGGGAAAATTGATGCCTTGCGCGATCGTTTGGGTGGCGCAGAGCACCTTCAGATGACCTGCTTCCGCCAGCCATTCCATAAGGGTCCGGACTTCGTCGGAAAGACCAGCGTGGTGAACGCCGACGCCGTGGTCGAGCATCTCGATCAGCTCGAACTGGGGGCTGATTTCGGTTCTTAGGAAGTTCTGGACGAGCTGCACGTCGTCCGGCGTGCTTTCGTATGCAGTGATCGCCCCGGCCGCTTCGCGCGCCATTGTCCAGACAGTGTTGATGTTGTTGGCAACTGCGACACTCGTCCCGCGGCTCGAGAGAACCGCTGCCATCGCAGCGGTCTGGAGCCCCAAGCCCTGCTGTTGTCCGTTTGATAGCACCTTGCTCTTCGGCACGTTGACGGGGCGGCAATGCCCTGCCCGGTGCGTGCCGCGCAGCTTCATCGTCTTCTCAGTAACGGAGAGCGTTTCGTATTCGAGACGCCAGCCCGCCCTCTGGCTATCATCGTCCACCGCCCGGTAGAGACCGACAATGCGCTCGTTCGGCTTCCACGCCGTTGTACTGAAACTTATCGATTTGCCCGCGCTGACATCCTGCGCGAGCCATCTCGCGATTGCATCGCTGCTCTCGACGAACGGCATCAGCAGTAGGAAATTCGCGCGCGGGCAGTCCCGCTTGATTGTCGCAAGCAGGAGCTCGATCCGAAGGCCGCGCGTCTCCGTCTCCAGATTGTGCGCTTCGTCCATTACGATGAGCGCAAGCGGACGGGATACCTTCTTGTTTCGGATCACAAGCGACAACTTCTCCGGCGTCGCAACCAGAACCCCGAACGGCTTTTCCTGGTCGGTGAGAAGCTCCTCCTCGAACGCGTCCACCTCGATCGCGCCCGTGAGCTGCTCCACCCGGATGTCAATCGGCTCGAAATCGCGACGCAGGCGCCTCGTGATCTGCGCAGAAAGCGCCCTCGTAGGTGCTACATAAGCGATCCAGCCCTTCTCGGCGTCAAACTGGTTGAGTGCCTGCAGAATCCTGAACTGCGCAAGGAGCGTCTTGCCGCCTGAGGTCGGCATATCGACCACAATAGCGGTCTTAGCCTGATCGAGCAGGCCCTGCTCCGCAAGCGCGGCGCGCTGTGGCGGCAGCAGCTCGAACATCGGCTGGTGCTCGCGGCGGGTCAGCGCCCGGACGAAGTCGGTCACGCGGGAATTGACTGTCCGGGTGCTCCACCACAGCGAGCTCGTGACCATCATGCGGCTCGCCGCATGCAGCCACCGCAAGATTACCTCGTGCTGGGCATCGCCTGACGCAGCCGCGGCCCTGACGCCTGCATCGAAATGCTTGTCGAGCTGCGCGAATACCGTCTGCGTCCCGCCTTGCGAAATGTACTCGGCAAGAATTTCGGTCGCTTTCGCCCAATGGTAAAGCGCGACAAGGCGCAAGGCGAGCGCACGATCCGAAGCCTCCGTGCCATTACGGAGACTTTGGGCCTCATGGGTCTTCTGGTCCTCGCGTAGCCCCGCAACGATCTCATGGATGCCGTGGAGGTCATCCCAGCCATCCTTCCGGAACAGCCGAACCCAGCACTCGAATATCCGGAACAGAAGACGCTGGTCCCAGGGAACACCTGCTATGGATGGAGAACGCAGGCAGCCCTTGTTCTCGGCATACCAGCGCCGCAAATCCGACCAGCGATCACCGCAGTAGGCCAGCGCGGAGATATGCAGCACGTGGAAGATGCGCTCATGCGTGTCTTCCGGCACGGGGATCAGCCGGCGGATATCAAACGCCTTGTAGGCTGCCGCAGAGGACTGGTCTCGTAGCGCCGCGCTGCCGCCAGCCGGCCGGCTGAGGGCATCCAGCCCCTCAATGGCCGCCATCTCATAGGCGAGCGCCACGCGGTCCAGCAGCGCGTCGTCACCGCCATTCTGCTCGAAGCTGAACTCGATTTGCTTGCCGACTGCGCGTCTGGCGAGCCGCTCGTTCGCGACATTCGAAGCGCGCTCCCTGTCATTCGCGCTGACGGCCTCGAGTGCCCAGTGCGCGTGCAGAGCCTCTACGGCTGCGGAGGAAACGGTCATGCGCTCCCTCCTCTTCGCGTCGTAAGGGCGTTGGCGGCCAGATGCGCGACGCTCCCGGCAGGCAGGTAGATCGCCAGCAGCTCGATCCCCATTCCCTTGGGACAGTCTACTGCCAGCTTGTCAACGCGGACCCGTACATCATCTTCATGCGGTTCGACATCCCGGATCAACACGCCGAATAGCTGAACGTCAGAGGTGTTCGCAAGGTAGCGTTTGCTCGCTGCCTCATAGCGCGGCCGCCAAGCGGCCGTTCCGGCCCGGTGCCCAAGATACTTTACAAGATCACGGCGGATTTTGACCTGGTCCCGTAAATCCTCCAGCTGCTGCTTCAGGCCGGTACGGCCGTACATGGCCTGCGGCGGGTACTTGTTCTCCGCCGACGTCTTCACCTCCCCGAACGCAAAGCGGTCGCCCTCGTCATCCGCCTGGAAGCCGACGAGATCGGCGCCCGGCAGGCTTGAGCCGCTTTTCCGCTCGTCGCGGCCATCGGGCCACGGGAACGTGCAACTGCGATGATCACTCAGCCACGTTTCCGCTATCGCCTCGCCGACGCGCCAGTCCTCGATCTCATCCGGATCGGCAAGGACGCGGGCGAGCTCCGTGTGCTCGAACTCCGTCTCGGCGACGCCGGCAAGGATCACCGCAATGTCGGCCGTACCCTCATCATCGAACACGACATCCGCAACCGGACCGGTGATAGCCGCGTTCAGTTCCGCACCCGACCAGGTGCGTCCTGCACCGATGCAGGGGCTCGCGCCGCGCGCATAACATTGCTTGCCCTCTGCGATCATTCCGCCCCCTTGCCGAGAGCGATAATGCCGCGCAACTCCTCGTCAGGCGCCACGAATTCCTGCTCACGTGCCTCCTGATAGCAGATCCACCGAAACCCGCCATTCTCCACACGGTTAAAGACGTAAAAGCTGGATTCCTGCGGCTGCTGGGGCGCTCCAAGCCGGAACAACGGAAGTGCCCGGCACATCGTGCGGCCATTGATTCCCCAGAAAGCCAGCGCGCCAGACTTCACCGGCCTGTCGAGTTCGACCTGCCTTGCTTTGAATGTCGGGTCGCTCCCCGATAGCAGATCGACCTTGTATCGAAGGCCGGTATCCGTCACTTCGGCCATACCCGGCCGGACCAGCTGGACCGAGCGCAGCAATGAGGATGTCGCCTCGTAAAGATTGCGCACCTGCTGCTGCAGTTCGTGGTCTAGGCGCTCGGCATCACTCACCTTCAGATGGCCGCCGTGGCCTTTCCAGCTGTTTCGGAAGCGGCGTGCGACATCGAGAAATTCAGTGGCTTTACCAAGGCCGCCAAGTGTGCTTGCAACCTGCACCAGCTCGGGGCCGCCGGTCTCGATCGCGACCGCCCTCAGCTCCTTGTCGCTCGCGATGCGCGCCGTATCTTTCAGGCTTGCCCCGGCAAGGCCGATCCAGAACCCGAAATCCGTCCGTTCGATGCCTGCGCTGCCGGCAGGATGAAGCCATTTTGCAAGCACGTCTGGCCAGTCCCGCCGTAATGCTTTGGCGTGGCTGGCACCGACGGCGGCGAGGTAAACAGCGAACATCTCAAAGAAATGAAGCAGCGTCTCAAGCCGCTCCTTCGGCTCAGTAGCGACTTGGTAACGCCGGTAAATCGTGGCCAGCGGGTAAGGAAGCTCGCGCCACCAGTCGGCAATCCGCTGTTCAATATCGAGTACGGCCTTGAGAGCATCGACCCGTTCGGCCGTCTCGGCAAGAGCGGTCCAGTCCTGCTCGAGCGCAGCCTGCATGTCGCGAAAGGCAGCCTGCAAAAGGCCGATGTCACTGTCGATCCGCGCAATCCGCTCCTGCGTTGCGAGGTCCGGAACTGCCAGCTCAAGAGAAAGAAGCGCGTCAACACCAGCGCGCTGGATGGTAGCGCCGCTCGCAATCCCGCTCCGTAGCTGCCGGCCATACGGGCTGTTCAACAGCTGCGCGAGAAAGCGCGGGTTCGCCTGCTTGCCGTCGATGATGAGGCGATAAACCGAACGTGGCTTGACCGTCTGCTCTTCGAGATCAGCCGTGACGCGGCTACCGGCATATTCCGGTACGAAGAGCAGCGCAGTTCCCCTGAAATCATCCAGCAGCGGACGGTCCGCGCGCTCCACACGCGTATCGGCAAGCAGCGCGCGGATCGTCTTCAGCTCGTGCCGCCCCCGCGGCGTGAGGTTACGGATAAGGCGCTCACGCTCAAGATGCATGAAGCTGCGCGGATCATCGGCGGTAAGCCACGCCCAAACGGCGCCGGGCTTTTTGACCGGGCCTGCCTTCAGTGCCGAGATGATCGAGGCCACGTCTTCCGGTGCGCGCAGCGCGCCGACGAGCTTTTGTTTCTGCTCACGGCGGCTGAAGACGATCAGCGTGCCCTCGATATGGGCGCCCGCTAGCGCGCCGGGAGCCAGGTCGATCACGGCGGCAACATGCAGCCCCAGCTGCGACAATGCCGGAAAGGTGCCGCGCGCGCCGCGGCTGAACAGGACGCCGCGACCCGTTATCCAGCAAAGGACGCCATCATCGGCAAGTGCCGGCGCAAGGCCGGGGACGACCTCGCTGCCAAACCCGTCACCGCCCTTGGTCCGTATGCCGATCGGCGGCGCGCAGATGATCGCGTCGAACCGCTTATCGGCGGGGATCACGGGCATGCCCGACGAAACAGTAGCAGGGGTATCCGCCAGGAGGATGCTCAGCGCCTCGGCGAGCTCGGCGTCCCGCGCGAATACCGAAAGCTCAGAACGGCCCGTTTCTGCAAGCTCTGCAGCCATTAGTCTGTTATCGGCCGTGTACTCCAGCACACGGGACGCCTTCTGACCCGCTGCCAGCGAGCAAACGAGAGAGGCAAGTGCCCCCTCGAGCGCGCCATCTGCACTACCGTAATAGGGACACGCATGCTTGCGCACGGCAGTGAGGGCTTCGGTCAGACCTAGTCCCGCCTCCCGTGCGTGCCGTGCGATCTCAACCGCGTTCTGAACGCGGCCGGAACTACGCGCTGCGTCAAGCGCAGCAAAGAGCTTTCTTTGGGCGGTCTCGCCGTTCATACGAGTCCCCCGCCTACGGCCTGGCCTCGCGCGTTTCCTGTCTTGGCTGACATAGATTTCACGAACGTAGCGCCCGAGATAACCCCTTTGGGCATAATGCCCAAAGGGGCTTCTATGGGCAAGCAGGCATGTCAGTCCGGGCCGGTGTGAACGGTCCGTGACCAAGACCGCCTTCGGGCGCTGCGCGATGCCGAGACCAGTTCAGCAAACAAGTTCGGCCTCGGGGCACTCCAACCTTCATCATCGGAACCCGAGCCCGCAACGGCGCATTGGACAGGCAGGCGCTGCTCAACGTAATTGCCGCAGCGCGTCAGAGCTGAGCACGGAAAGTGGCGGACAAACTAGCCAGTCAGTGATGACGGACTTCCCTACGGCAGCTATCAGCAACGTATAATTACCGTTGAACGTTGGATATGGGGGCGGGCACTGAACGTCCGCTTATCGAATCTCAACGCCGATATCGGATATTGCGGTTTCGGCCCTTCTATCATGGGCGGACAATTGAACGGGGGCTGGCGGCAGTGCCGTCCAGCCTTCTGCACCGACATAATTTTGAAGCCCTCGCAGCCGCAGGACGTCAGCGTACTGCCGAGAATGCCGTAGGCACGAGGATCTGATTGGTGATACTGGCCACGATCTGACCGTTCTTCTCGGTTTCGGCGCGCTTCGCCAGCCATTCGGGATCAGCCTGGAAAGCGGTCCATTTGCTCTCTCGCTCAGCGAGGGATTCCCACGCCAGCAGATAGGTGAGATCCATGTTGGATTCTCCGACGAGCGTCGTCCAGAACCCTGCCTGCCGAATGCCGTGTCTATCCCACAATCCGAGTGTCACAGTCTCGAACCGCTTCAGAAGATCAGGAAGTCGCCCCGGCATACAGTGATAGATGCGGAGTTCGTGGATCATGGTTTCTATTCCTGAAGATATATCGACGCGGAGGATGCTAGCCCCGGTCCCCCACCCCAGCAAGTCGGAAGGATTGGATCATCCGGTGTCGTGATCGGCGGGCGGAGCCGTGAACGGCGACTTCATTGCGGTGTTGGACCTTGGGTGGGCGGCCTGCGGTCGGAATTGATTGGTCTGGATTCCGGCGCGCAATCCGCGGAAAGCTTGACATTGGGGGCCGCGGTCTCAAACGATAGGTGCTCACTCCTGATCAGAGCCAGAGCGATGACCAACGCCCGAGTCGCCTTATACGCCCGCTTTTCGAGTGACCTTCAGAGTGCGGCGTCGATCGAGGACCAGCTGCGTGTGTGCCGGGAACATGCGGAGCGGCAGGGCTGGCGGGTGGTGGATAGCTACGCCGACCGGGCCATTTCCGGGGCTTCCCTGCTCCGGCCTGGCATCCAGGAACTGATGGCCGACGCGGGCCGCGGCCGGTTCGACATCGTGCTGGCCGAGGCAATGGACCGGTTGTCGCGCGACCAGGAGGACATCGCCGCGCTGTTCAAGCGCCTGCGCTTTGCCGGGGCCTCGATCGTGACCCTTGCCGAAGGCGAGATCGGCGAGATGCATATCGGCCTCAAGGGCACGATGAACGCGCTGTTCCTGAAGGACCTCGCCGACAAGACGCGCCGGGGCCTGAGAGGCAGGGTCGAAGCAGGACGCTCCGGCGGTGGCAACTCATATGGATATGACGTGGTCCGCGAGTTCGGCGCCGATGGCGCGGCGAAGACCGGCGAACGGACGATCAACGGAGCACAAGCCGAGGTGGTGCGCCGGATCTTCCGGGAATTTGCTCATGGCAAATCACCGCGCGCGATCGCCGTCCAGCTGAACAAGGAGAAGATTCCGGGGCCGCGCGGTGAAGGCTGGAGCCAGAGCACGATCAACGGCAACCCCGAACGCGGCACGGGTATCCTGAACAACGAACTTTATATCGGGCGCCTGGTGTGGAACCGGCTGCATTACATAAAGGATCCGGCCACCGGGAAGCGGGTCTCACGGCTGAACGATCCCGGCAAATGGGTGATCACCGAGATCCCCGAGCTGAGGATCATCCACGACGAGCTTTGGGCCGCGGTCAAGGAGCGACAGGGCAACATGCGCAAGGTCACCCGCCCGGACATGGCCGGGGAACCGAGTGCCCGCCGCGCCTCAACGGGAGCAGAATTCTGGCGCCACCAGCGGCCCAAACACCTTCTCACCGGCCTGATGCGGTGCGGTGTGTGCGGTGGCGCCTACAGCAAGATCAGCGCGACATTGTTCGGTTGCGCAGCGGCGCGGAACAAGGGCACCTGCGACAACCGGCTGAATATTCGCGGCGACCGTCTCGAAGCCATCGTGCTGGACGGGCTGCGCCACCGGCTGATGGATCCTGCTCTGTTCAGGGAATTCACCGAGGCGTTCGTCGCCGAGCAGAATGCCGCCAGCGCGCAGAGGCGGGCGCATTTCACGGGGATGCGGGAGGAGCTCAAACGCATCGAACACCGCAAGGCCCGGATCATCGATGCGATCGCCGAGGGCATGCCGGCGTCCAGCCTGCGCGACGAGATGATCCGGATCGAGGCCCGCAAGGCCGAACTGACCGATCTTCTCGCCCGCGAGACCGCGCCCGAACCTTCGCTTCATCCCGCGATGGCCGAACTCTACCGCGAGGCGGTCGCCAACCTGCACGAGGCGCTGCAGGATCCGACCACGAAGGACGAGGCATTTTCCATTATCCGCACGCTGATCGAGGCGGTGATCCTGGTTCCGGAGGGCGCGGAACTGAAGGTTGAACTCCGGGGCGCGCTGGCGGGGATACTGCGTCTTGCGTCTGGTGGCGGGAACGACAAAAGCCCCGGCGCGTGTGCATCGGGGCTTGGTTCTGTTTCTGTTCTGGAGGCGCAAATCAAGGTGGTTGCGGGGACAGGATTTGAACCTGTGACCTTCAGGTTATGAGCCTGACGAGCTACCGGGCTGCTCCACCCCGCGGTGGATGAGGTTACGATAGGCTGGAGGACCTGGCGGCGACCTACTCTCCCGTGCCTTGAGGCACAGTACCATGGGCGCTGGGGATTTTCACGGCCGAGTTCGGGATGGGATCGGGTGCAGGCTCCCCGCAATGGCCACCAGGTCGTCCAGCCTATCGTTGTTTCTGGGCTGGTGTGGATTTGGCGTGTTGTGTGAGTTGTGTTGGTGTTTGTGCATGGTGGGGGTGGTTGAGATATTCAAGTTCTATCGGGTGATTAGTACCGGTTAGCTGAGCGCGTTACCGCGCTTATACACCCGGCCTATCAACGTGATGGTCTGTCACGACCCTCGGGGAGACCTAGTTTTGAGGTGGGTTTCCCGCTTAGATGCTTTCAGCGGTTATCCCGTCCATACTTAGCTACTCGGCTGTGCCACTGGCGTGACAACCGATGCACCAGAGGTATGTTCATCCCGGTCCTCTCGTACTAGGGACAAATCCTCTCAAGTCTCCAACACCCACGGCAGATAGGGACCGAACTGTCTCACGACGTTCTAAACCCAGCTCACGTACCACTTTAATCGGCGAACAGCCGAACCCTTGGGACCTGCTCCAGCCCCAGGATGTGATGAGCCGACATCGAGGTGCCAAACCTCCCCGTCGATGTGGACTCTTGGGGGAGATCAG
>NZ_JFHO01000038.1:0-29004 GCF_000724705.2 Acidiphilium sp. JA12-A1 | reverse complement strand
CAAAAAACCCGCCTGACGCCGCATCGCCCCGCCGCGCCATAAACGTTCCGTATTCAAAATAAAATGCCGGCCCGCCAGCGGTTGCCTTCGTCCATGCCGCCAGCGCTCAGGGTGGTTTGACACGCGAACGGCTTTGCGGACAGGTTCCCATTTGTCGTGGCGGTACCTGTGGTTAGCTGAATATTAGGAAATTGCCGGTAGACTTCCGGCATGGTTGAAAACAGGTCCAAAACCGTCGCGCTATCCTCCGCCGCGCTGGACGCCCCTTGGGAGAACGGCGCGTTATGGCTGTTTTTCCCCGACTATCGGGGCAGTGTACCATACCAAAGCCTGCTTGCGGCGGCGCTCGCCGAGCGCGCCGAGGTGGAGTCCGGCACGATCGCCATGGCGCTGGAGGCGGCGGCACGGCGGCGGACCGTGTTCCATCTGCACTGGGAAGACGCGCTTTACGCCGATGCCGGCGGCGAAAGCGAGGTGGCGGCCACGATTTCGGACGCTCTCGAACGGCTGGCCGCATTCCGCGCCCGCGGCGGGCGGCTGGTCTGGACGGTGCATAATGCGGCGCCGCACGAGGATCGCTTTCCGGCGCTGTCGCTCGGCTTGCGCCAGGGACTCGCGCGGCTTGCGGACGTCGTGCATGTGCACTGTCGCACCGGGGTGGACCTGGCGCTCGGTCTTGGCGCGCCGGCCGAGCGGATCGTCTTGATGCGGTGTCCGGATCTCGCCCCCGCCTATCCGGACGACATCACCGATGCGGCCGCCCGCCGCTATTTCGGATTCGCGGACTCGGATATCGTGTTCGCCAATCTCGGGGCCAACCGCGGCTACAAGGATCTTGGCGGGCTGCATGACGGCTTCACCGCCCTCAACGCGCTGATACCGGCGGCCCGCCTCGTGCTGGCGGGCCGCCAGGGCGGCTATTTCGAGCAGCGCTATATCGAGCCGAGGCCGGGGATCCGTCTCATTCCGCGATTCGTCGACGATGCGGTGGTGCAATACGTCGTGCGGGCGGCGGATTTCATGGTGCTCCCCTACCGGCGGATCCTGACCTCGGGCGCGCTCGCCCTCGCTTTCGGATTCGGCCGGCCGGCGATCGTTCCCGATCTGCCGGCACTGCTCGACGTGGTCCGCCCGGGCGAGGACGCGCTCGTCTATCGCGCCGACGATACGGGGGATCTGCTGCGGGCGATGATCGAGGCGGCCGAACTGCCGGCGGCGGAACGGCTGCGGATGCGCGCGCAGGCGTTGCAGGCGGGGCGGGAGGTCGGTTTCGACAGGCTCGCCGGCGCCCTGCTCGATGCGATCCCGCCGGCGCCAGGCAGATGCGCCCCCGCTGCCACGCCGTGCGGGTGATATCGTGAAAGCGGTCATTCTCGCGGGAGGGCTGGGCACGCGCATCAGCGAGGAATCCTACCTCAAGCCGAAGCCGATGATCGAGATCGGCGGCAAGCCGATCCTCTGGCATATCATGAAGATATACGCCCATCATGGCATCAATGATTTCATCATCTGCCTCGGGTACAAGGGATATGTGATCAAGGAATATTTCGCGAATTACTTCCTGCATATGTCCGACGTCACCTTCGACATGCGAAATAACCGGATGCAGGTGCATCACCGCCACGCCGAGCCGTGGCGGGTCACGCTGGTCGATACCGGGGCGGACACGCTCACCGCCGGACGGTTGCGGCGGGTTCGCGAATATCTTGGCAACGACACCTTCTGCCTGACCTACGGCGATGGCGTGACCGACCTCGATCTCGCGGCGCTGCTCGATTTCCATGCCGGGCATGGCAAGCTCGCCACGCTGACCGCGATCCAGCCGCCGGGCCGCTATGGCGCACTCAATCTGGATGACCGGACGGTGCGCAATTTCCAGGAGAAACCAGCCGGCGACGGCGCCTGGATCAATGGCGGGTATTTCGTTCTCGAGCCAGGGGTTTTCGACTATATCGAAAGCGATATGACGCCCTGGGAAGGCGAGCCGTTGGAGCGGCTCGCGACAGACGGAGAATTGATGGCCTACCAGCATTCCGGGTTCTGGCAGGCGATGGATACGCTGCGCGACAAGAACCATCTCGAAAGCCTGTGGATGCGGCACGATCCGCCTTGGAAAGTCTGGGCATGATCCTCTTCGATGATGCCTATCGCGGTCGCCGGGTTCTGGTCACGGGGCACACGGGGTTCAAGGGCAGCTGGCTGAGCATGTGGCTCGCGCGCCTCGGCGCCGATGTCAGCGGGATCGCGCTCGATCCTGACACGTCGCCAAGCCATTGGGATCTGCTTGGGCTCGGGATCGACTCCCGTCGCCTCGACCTGCGTAACGCGGCAGCCCTGCGCGAGGCCGTGCGGGAGGTGCGTCCCGAGGTCGTCTTTCATCTCGCGGCCCAGTCCCTGGTGCGGCGGTCCTATCGCGATCCGCTCGGGACATGGAACACCAATGTCATGGGCACGGCAAATCTGCTCGAGGCCTGCCGTGATGTCGGCGGATTGCGAGCAGTCGTCATCGCGACCTCGGACAAATGTTACCAGAACAACGAATGGTGCTGGGGCTATCGGGAGACCGACCCGCTTGGTGGCAATGATCCCTACAGTGCGTCGAAGGCGGCAACCGAACTGCTGGCGGCGAGTTACCGGCGATCATTCTTCGCTGGCGGCGAGGCGGCGCTCATCGCCACGGCACGGGCGGGCAATGTGATCGGCGGGGGGGACTGGTCGGAGGACCGGCTGGTGCCCGATATCGTGCGCGCCATCGCGGCGGGCGCCGAGGTGCAGATCCGCTCGCCGCGCGCGACACGGCCATGGCAGCATGTGCTTGAGCCGCTCAGCGGGTATCTGCTGCTGGGCGCCCGGCTGCTGCGAGGCGACGACATGTTCGCGACCGCATGGAATTTCGGGCCGGGGCCGGAGGCGAATCTGGAGGTTGCCACGTTTCTCGAAGCCTTTGCCGCCCTTTGGCCCGATCTTCGCTGGCGCGCGGAAGACATGCAGGGGCCGCACGAGGCCGGGCAACTCAACCTCGACAGCGCGCGGGCACGCACCGAACTCGGCTGGCGTCCGGTCTGGGAGATTGGCGAGGCCATCGAACGTACTGTGGCCTGGTACCGGCACCACGCGACCCACGGGTTAGCGTGCAGCGAAAACCAGGTCGATGCGTTCGAACAGGATGCCGCGCGCGGCGATGCTGTGTGGTGCCGGTAATGGATATCCGTCAGACGGCGTTGCCCGGCGTGGTGGTTGTCGAGAGCCCGGTCGTCGCCGATGCGCGGGGGGCGTTCCAGCGCTGCTTCTGTTCGCGCGATCTTGCACCGTTGCTGGGCACGCGAGAGATCGCGCAGATCAACCGCTCGCTGACAGCGCGCTCAGGCACTGTCCGGGGGTTGCATTTCCAGTTTCCGCCGCATGCCGAAATGAAGCTGATCCGCTGCCTGCGTGGAAGGGTCTGGGACGTCGCGGTCGATCTGCGCGCGGGGTCGCCGCAACTCCTGCGGTGGCACGCCGAGGAACTGTCTGCGGCCAACGGCAGGATGCTGGTGATCCCCGAGGGGGTCGCGCATGGGTTTCAGGCGCTCGAAAATGACAGCGAGTTATTGTATATCCACACCGCGCATTACGCGCAGGCGGCCGAAGGAGGCGTGCGCTGCGACGATCCGCAACTTGGCATAGACTGGCCGATGATGGTCGGCGGACTTTCCGATCGCGACCGCGCTCTGCCGATGCTGCCTGCCCTGTTCACGGGATTTCCACAATGATGTGCCGCCACTGCGCCGCCGATCTCGATCAGGGATTTCTCGATCTCGGCTTCGCTCCGCCTTCGAATGCCTATCTGACACCCGAACAGCTGCGGCGACCGGAAATCACGTTGCCACTCAGGCTCTTCGTATGCACCAGGTGCTGGCTGGTCCAGACCGAGGATTTCGCCGCACCGGAAGACCTTTTCGCGGCCGATTACGCCTATTTCTCCTCGACCTCGTCGAGTTGGCTCGACCATGCGCGACATTATGCGCAGATGATCACCAGGCGTCTTGCCCTGGACGGAGACAGCCTTGTCATCGAAGTCGCATCGAACGACGGCTATCTGCTCCGCAATTTCGTTGCAGCCGGCATTCCCTGCCTCGGGATCGAGCCGACGAGGGACACGGCGGAAGCGGCGGAACGCATTGGAATTCCGGTCCTGCGTGCCTTTTTTGGGCGCGGACTCGGCGAACGGCTCGCGGCCGAGGGGCGCCGGGCGGACCTGATCATCGGCAACAACGTCTACGCCCATGTCTCCGACATCAACGATTTCACCGCCGGACTGCAGGCAGCCCTCAAGCCGGACGGGGTCATCACGCTGGAGTTTCCTCATCTCCTGCGGATGATTGCCGGGCGACAATTCGATACCGCCTATCACGAGCATTTCTCCTATCTCTCACTCACCACCGTCGCGCGGATCTTTCACAGCCACGGGCTGCGGATCTGGGATGTCGAGGAACTGCCGACCCACGGGGGAAGTCTGCGGATCTACGGCTGTCACGCCGAGGACGCGCGCCCCGAGGCTGAAAGCGTCGGCCGGATGATGGCGACCGAACGCGCCTTCGGCCTGTTCGAGCGGACGACATATGCGGAATTTCAGGCGATTGCGGACGGTATCAGGAACAATCTGCTGGGCTTTCTGGTCGACGAGCGGCGGCGGTCGACCCGTATCGCTGCATACGGGGCGGCGGCGAAGGGCAACACGCTGCTGAATTTCGCCGGCATACGACCGAATCTTCTCCCCTATGTCGTTGATGCTGCGGAATCGAAGCAGGGGAAATTCCTGCCGGGAAGCCACCTGCCTGTGGTCCCGCCGGCGGCCCTGCGCGAGCGACGACCGGATATTGTCCTCATCCTGCCGTGGAACATCGCGGATGAGATCGTCGAGCGTCACAGCTATGTTCGCGACTGGGGAGGACGATTCGCCGTGGCTGTGCCGGAGATCACATTTCTATGACTGTCCTTTCGAACAGGATCCGTGGGGGCGACGGAGGGCCGGTGCTGTTGCGGATCTGCGCGATGGCGCGTCGAGTACCGTGCGGCGACGGCCGTGGCATGATCGTTCCTGCACATCTGGCGGCTTCCAGAAGGATGGTGACCACGCCATGCGGGGAGAGCGAAGGGAAGTGGGCGATATGAGTTGCGAGGATGGGCTGACACTGATTCTGCCGACGAGAGGGGAGCGGGATATTTCAGCCTGGATCGAATATCACGTCGATCTCCTGGCCGGTGAGTATGGCGAGGACTTTTCCATCATCGTCGCCAGTGAAATCGAACCTGGCTACCGGCGCGCGCTCGAAAACAGGTTCGTCAGGCATTTTCGACTGGAGGAGTGTTTCTTCCGGAGAATCGAGCGGGCGCTCGACATGACCACGACAAGGAATTTCGTATTGGTTGCGGACGACGACTTCCTGTTGAGTCTCGACCGACGTGAAATCGAGGACATGCCTCACGACGTGATCTCCATCAGTCCGAAGACGCTGCGTTCCACGGGCACGACGGTTAATGAACTGATCGAGAACATCCATACGGTTGCGATATCGTCGCATTTCGAGTTCTGCCACGATACGAAGGAAGAGCGGCTTGTTCGTTATCTCTCGGCGCCGCTGCCGTCGGACAACAGCATTTTTTACGGAATATTCAATAAAGATAAATATAGGACTGTACTTAGTAAACATATGCCATTCATGGCCTGTCTTTTCCCTGCCTGTGATTGGACTTTCGTTGCCGCACTCATGGCTGAATACAAATTCAGATCATCGGAAACCTCAGTACTATTGCGCGATACGACGAACGTCCTCGATCTCATCGCCCGCGAGCTACGGGACATCAAGACGATGCCCTTCCAGGCATTCATGCCATGGGCAAAGGCAATTCCGCTACACCTGAGCTTGTCTTATATCCGTGATGTCATCGCACCGGACCTTCTTCCGTTGCTATCCAAAGAAATCGTGCGGCTTAATATGGAACGATATGATGGTCTTGTGTATGCGAATCTATTGGATCCGGAAGTAGGCCTGAATCGAGACGATATTGCAGATGTCGTCAATAATTCGAAGTGGTTGAACTCGGAGGGATGTGTCATGTTTCAGAATTTGTTCAATCAGACGATGACATTGTGAGCTTCGAATATCCAGCTGGGCTGCTTTTGTGAAGACGCAAATACTGGAGGTCGGGCGTGGGTCTCCTGTTACAGGATCGGGACGACCGGAAAATGTGGCGTTCAGCAGGGCGTGGATTGTGCAGTCCGATGAGGGGGGCGGAATTTTCTGATGGCTCGGATTCTGCTGACGGGTGCGACAGGTTTTGTTGGCAGGGCGGCGGCTCAGGTCCTGAAAGCACGGGGGAACGATCTTCGCTGTGTGGTGCGGACCGGGACCGTGGGGCGCCTGGTTGGGCTCGGAATTAGTGATGAAGTGGTGGAGACGCCGGATCTTTTTGCCGAAACTTCTGAATGGTGGTCCGAAGTGGCTGCCGAGACTGACATTGTCCTGCACGCGGCTTGGTATGCGGAGCCGGGGAAATACCTGACGTCCGGGAAGAATGTCGACTGCCTCGCAGGCACCCTGCGCATAGCCCAGGGAGTCGCACGTGCGGGCGTAGGGCGATTTGTCGGCGTCGGAACATGCTTCGAATACGATCTTTCCCCTGGCTATCTCACACATATGACGCCATTGGACCCGACGACGCCATACGCGGCTGCCAAGGCCGCAGCCTATTTGACGTTGCGCGAGTGGCTGCCAAGACAGGGAGTTTCGTTTCTTTGGGCACGACTTTTCTATCTTTACGGGCCCGGGGAGGATGAACGACGGCTGGTGTCTTATCTTCACCGACAGTTGGCCCTCGGCAAGCCGGTGGAATTGACGAGGGGAGAGCAGGTGCGCGACTTCATGGATGTGCGTGAGGCGGCGCGTCTGCTGGTCGACGAACTTGAGAGTACGCGTATCGGGGCAGTTAACATATCGAGTGGGCAAGGAATTACGGTGCGCGCGCTGGCGGAGAGTATCGCTGACATCTACGACCGCAGAGATCTCCTGCATTTTGGCGCCCGTCCGGAAAACTTGACCGACCCGCCATTGGTCGTCGGCTTGCGCGACTCCGGGGCGGAGGCGTGAGGGGCGCGGTTGCCATCGGAGGCTGCCACCTTCCGAAATATTGGCGACGAAGACAGGGGAGTTTTGCAATCGTGCGGAGGTCGGAGTGGTGGAGTGGAGCAGATGCATTAATGTCGAGATATCGCCATGAGTGATTTCAAATCCGAGATTCCCGATCGCGTTGCAGCGATGCAAGCCAATGGGCGTCTGCCCGCGGCGGCGGCTGAATTTCTCCGCGCCTCGGTGCCTTGCCAATATTCGTATAATTTTCATTGGCTGGGGCGACCGATCATCCAGTACCCGACCGACGTGATCGCGATGCAAGAGTTGATCTGGGAGGTAAAGCCTGACCTAATTGTCGAGTGCGGTATCGCTCATGGGGGGTCCCTCATCTTCTCAGCGTCGATGCTGGCGCTTCTGGATATGTGTGAGGCGATCGAGGCAGGCGAGCCACTGGAGCCGGCTGTATCCCGCAGGAAAGTCCTCGGTATCGATATCGACATTCGCGCCCATAATCGGACGGCCATCGATGCGCATCCGATGCGATCGCGGATCGAGATGATCGAGGGATCATCGATTTCGGCGGACGTGATTGCCGAGGTGGGCCGCATCGCGTCGGCGCATCGGAATGTTCTCGTGTGCCTCGACAGCAATCACACCCACGACCATGTCTATGCCGAGCTTGAGGCCTATGCATCGCTCGTTTCCGTCGGTAGTTACTGCGTGGTTTTTGATACACTGATCGAGGATATGGAACCGGACGCCTATCCTGACCGGCCTTGGGGGGTGGGTAATAATCCGAAGACCGCTGTCCATGCCTACCTAAAGAACCATCCCGAGTTCCAGATTGATAAATTGATCCCCGACAAGCTTATGATTACTGTTGCCCATGATGGTTGGCTCAGACGCACATGTTGATGATCCTGGTAGCGAGTTTTGTCGGGCAATGATCTGAATATCACAAGGTCGCATGGTGTGTCTTTGTTCAAATCGGGTTTGAATGTGATGCGATTATCAGATTTTGACGGCTGGAAGCGTAATCATCGAGTGGGCCGATTGTAGTCAAGTTTTTGCTGGTGAGTTTAAATCGCTTGATAAATATTTTTATGGCCTGCGGCACATGAGCATCAACGCCGTGTTTCAATGCTAACGGCTTGTTGCGTGTCAAACGGAACTGAATTGGAATCGGGGCTCGGCGTGGAATAGGGGCTCTGGCGCGATGTTGGTCGGGCCTGGTTCACATTAGACCGATGAGATGTGCTTGGAGCAAGCCGAGCTCTCCGATGCCGTACATCTCCCACTTTGCAGGCTCGAGCTTGGTGATCTGGCCATCCGCCGGATGGTTACGGATGGTGAAGGGACCGCCCGGCATTGCGAGCTTCGCGGGGCCGCAGGCCGTTCGTGGCACTCGTTTACGCCCATGCCGGATATGCCGGTGATCGCGTTGCCTCCGCAAGTCCAATCACGATCGCCACGGTGTGCAAACCCAAGGACTAAGTCGGCTTCGCCGTCCAAGCTTGGCGGTTGGTCGGTGAACGCTACTTCGCACCTATCAATCGGAACGGTCGGCTTGCCAAGGACTTCGAGGCAACCGTCACCTCAGCCGAAATCCCCCTCTATGCCGCCTCCGTCATGCTCCTTGCCCGAGGGTTTGCTCGTTGCATGTCCGAGTCGGAACAGAATGTAACACACGGAAATTTTGGCCCTTTTACCTAACGTTAAAATGGTTGGCTCTATCAGATTGACGGAGTTATTTATCGAAACAAGTAGATAATATTTATGGCTTCTCGTCTGATTCAATGGCTTCCCGGGCTCGGACTTATGGTGATTTCGGCGCTGGCGTGTATCTGGCTGGAACTAAGGCCTGTGCCGGGTAGTCGTACGGTCGCGCTTCTGTATCCGCCGTGGTGGACCACAACACAGATCTTTCTTGCCGCCATGAAGGCGGGGTCTGTGGTCCGGTTTGGGCTGTCCAAGAATATCGTCGTCCTCGCGCCGGCGTCTGGCGGGATGGCGCCTCTTTCAACCGGTGCGTGGGCCGTACTCGATTCGCGTTATCTCGGCGGGTGTTCGGTCATCCCCGTGAAGGACACTCGGTCATGACTGACAAGATCAGTACCTTGCGCCTTTCCGTCAGCCGCCTTCTGGTCATCTGGATGTGGGCGAATGCCGGCGCTGCAGCTCTCACCGGATATCTCTCGGACAATGGCTGGATTGCGCCGCTGATCATGGGCATCGTGCTTGCCGGCATCTGCCACATTTGCTGGAAAGTGGCGCCATTGGGCAAGTCCTCGCGCCTGACGACCGCGGTCGCATTCGTTGCGGTCATTTCGGTGATGGTTGCGGCCGCGCGAGGCAGCGAAATGCAGATTGATCTGCACATGTACTATTTTGCAGCCCTTGCTGTCATTGCGGCCAGCTGCGACCGCGACGCAATCATCATGGCGACGGGTGCTGTCGCGGTTCATCACCTCTTGTTGAACTTTATCGCTCCGGCTTTGGTGTTTCCTGACGGCGCGGATTTCCGGCGGGTTATTCTGCATGCCTCGATCCTCGTCGCCGAAGCGGCTTCGCTCATACTGATGTCAAATTCGATTAATGCCCTGTTCGAGGACAGCGAAAACAGCGTCAGACGGGCCGAATTGGCCACGCAGGAAGCTGAACGAGCAGGACGGGAGGCACTGGATGAACGTTCTGCCCGCGCAACCGAACAGGCGGCGCAGGCAAGAGCCCGCGAGCAGGAGGCCGCACGGCTTCAGGACGTTGTCGATGCGCTGGCCGGCGGATTATCCGGCCTTGCGCACGGCAAGCTGAACGAGAGGCTGACCGATGCGTTTCCTTCCGAATACGATGTCCTGCGTCGTGATTTCAACTCTGCGGCGCAGCAGTTGAATGACGTGATTCGTGACCTGGTGGTTCAGGCGGGAACGGTCGAAAGTGGCTCAGCAGAGATTGCCACTGCCGTGGAAGACATGGCGCGGCGGACCGAACGGCAGGCCGCTTCGCTTGAGGAAACTGCGGCGACGGTCGCCGAAGTTTCGCAGGGGCTCAGCCGGACTCTGGATGACGTGGTGAGCACGCGCGATCTGGCCGGCAAGGCGCATGAAATGACCCGTGCGTCAAGCGAAGTCGTGAATGAGGCGATGACAGCGATGGGACGGATCGATGAATCGTCCCGGCAGATCGCGCAAATTATCGGTGTGATCAACGACATCGCCTTCCAGACCAACTTGCTGGCATTGAATGCCGGTGTGGAGGCCGCACGCGCAGGCGATGCGGGACGGGGCTTCGCGGTGGTCGCTTCGGAAGTACGCGCTCTTGCCCAACGGACCTCCGATGCCGCCAAGGAAATCAGGGAGCTGATCGCCACGGCCGAAACCCAGGTCAGATCAGGTGTTGAATCCGTCGACAGAACCGGTGCCGTGCTGGCGAGCCTGGCGTCGCAGGTCAACGACATCGACAAAATGGTCCGGCGGATCAGCGATACCGCGAACGAACAGGCCTCGTCACTGAAAATGGTCAGCCAGGCCGTCGGCGACATGGATCAGGTAACGCAGCAGAATGCCGCTATGGTGGAAGAGGCGAACGCCGCGGCCAATAGCCTTCTTGCTGAGGCGCGGCATATGATGACACTTCAGCAACGCTTCGTTGTCGACGATGCCGCGGCTCCCCCATCGCGGTATCGGCCGGCGGCAGCGAAGGAAATGGCCTGATGCCTGGCCGTCGGGCGCTTCTTGCCGGACTGGCTGGTTGGCCCGCCGCCTGCATCGCGGCACCGCCGCCGGCTTTCAGATTCGCCCTGCAGGACGGCGCCGGGAAGGTGGTGACGCAGGCGCGGTTCCGTGGGCGATATCTGCTGGTGGTCTTCGGCTATACGAAATGCACAGATCGTTGCCCGACAACCTTGACGCACCTCGCGCGGGCGCTGGAAATGGCAGATCCGCGCAACAGGATTTTCGATGCGGTCTTCATCACTGTGGATCCCCGGCATGATCGTCCGAAGGCCGCGGCGCATTACGCCTCTTTGTTTTCTCCCCGTATTGAAGGCCTTGGCGGGAGCAAACGGCAGGTAAGCGAAGCGATCGCAGCATTCCATGTGTATGTGGCCTGGCCGAACGGACCGAATGGGCAGCCGACCCATGGCGGCCTGATCTATCTCCTGTCGCCGTCGGGGCAACTGGCAACCGTGCTGCCCGACGGGCTTTCCGCCGATGCGCTCGCCAGCGCGCTGCGGCGATATCCGGTTCCGAAACCCGGCAGGGAGTGAACCCTGGTCGATGCCATGATCTGATCCGCTGCCGTCCGTCTCCGAGAGGTCGTTCATCGTCCTGACCGCTCCTCGGCTGCCAGCAGGTGCGCCAGCCCGTGACGCCCCCGGTTGGTCTCAACACCATCTTGCTCTCGGACAGGGATGGAACGCCCGCTTTTGCGATCATCCGCAAGGGGCGTGCCGGGCATTTGTTCGCGCGTTTCCGCCGGCTGAACTTGATGTGGCCGGCGGAGATGCCGATCTCCCACAGGTTGTGGTGATTCCGTAGGGTTTCGGGGCGAGGTGATGAGGCTTCGGGCGATCGGATATGGACTGGCAGTTGCGCTGGCGCTGGGATCCGCCGGAAGCGCGTTGGCGGTGCCCGCGCGGCGGAGTGCGGGGCCGGAAGCGGCGGCGGGTGAGGCGCGGGTTGCGGAACGGCGGTTGCCGGCGCGGGTTCGGCGCGACCTTGCGGTGCTGCGCGCGCGATGGCGGCGGCGGGCCTTCGCGGCCGACTGGCGCCGGCTGGCGCGGCGGTATCCGGCGCCGGGCGATCGGGATTTCATCGTCGTCGATATCGCGCGCGAGCGGCTCGACCTGTTTCGCGACGGGCGGTATCGCGCCGGCTGGCGGGTTTCGACCTCCCGTTTCGGGGTCGGCCAGCGCCGCGGCAGCGACCGGACGCCGGTTGGGGTATTTCGCGTCGTCGGCGAACTCGGGCGGGGCGGGCCGGCGGACCAGGTCCTGAATGCCGCAGGGCCAACCGGCCGGTTCGCGAAGCCGGTCCTCGCGCCGGGTCACCTTGCCGCGAGCCGGCTGATCGTCGGGCGAATCCTGCTGCTCGAGGGTTTGCAGCCGGGCTGGAACCAGGGCGGCGATGTCGACACGCTGGCGCGCGATATCTTCATCCACGGGACGGCCAATGTCGGCATGCTCGGCCGGCCGGCATCGCGGGGGTGCGTGCAGATGGCGCCCGGCGCGGTCATTCGCCTCGCGCGGATGATCCTGCCGGGCGCGCTGGTGATGATCACGCGGGGGGTGGGCGGCCTGCGCCGCATTCCCGGCCCCAGCGCGGGGCCAGGCAATCTTGATTTTTCAGAAATTGCTAAAAAATGATAATGAATATTTCAAAGTTAACACCAGCCCCGTTCGCGGAGGACAAGCATGACCGCCAGCATCATCGGGCCCGAGGATATCGACGCCGTTCTGGCGACCGTTCCGCGGCAGCGCATCCGGCCACTCGATGCGGTGCGCGCGCTGATCCGCCTGGCCCGCGACCCGGAGGACACCCAGCAGGTGGCGCTGATGGGCATCGCGCTGGCCGGGCGTTCGCAGCGCCGGGTGTTCCGCCGCTTCGTATCGTTCCCCGCCGGGCAGGCGGTGATCCGCGAGAAGCGGTCGCTCGCCCGCACGCTCGATGATCACGACTACCTGCGTACCCTGAAGCCGAATTCGCTCGGGCGGCACTATCTCGCCTTCATGGAGCGCGAGGGGCTGTCCGCGCGCGGCCTGATCGAGGCGACGCCGGCGGTGACCCGGAAGCTCAGCGAACTGCCCGAGCCGATCAGACTCTTTTCCAGCTACACGTCGCGCGACATGCATGATCTCTATCATGTCCTCACCGGCTATGGCCGCGACGAACTGGGCGAGGTCTGTGTGCTCGCGGTGAGTTACGAGCAGCTTCGCATCCGCGCCTTCCGCCTGATCAGCACGACCGGCCCGTTCGTGGTGCGGCGCTATCTGCGCAAGGCCGGGCTCGACGGCGATGGTGTGTTCGCCGCCGTGCGCGAGGCGCGGCGGATCGGGCGCGCGGCGGCGTGGATCCCGAGCCTCGATATCGAGGCGCTGCTGGCCGAGGATCTCGACGAACTGCGCGCCCGGCTCAACCTCGCCGAACCGGTGGCCTATCGCGCGGTGATCGCCCGCATCCGAACGGCGACGGGTTGGAACAGCGGGCCGTTCTCCGCGCTGGCGCGGACGGTCTGATTTCTGATCCGCCGGCGCTGGCGCGGCCTCCCGCGGAAGCGGTGGGTGCGCAGCCGACCGGGCTGATCGCGGATCCGCCACATTGATGACGGTGCGTTGCGGTAGAGGACAGTCCAAGAGATCGCGCCGTCCGGCCCCCCTGTGCTTCGGCCTCGACGATTCCGATTGACAGGCGTGGGCGGACAGGCGAGGGTTGAATTGTATCGCATTCCGATGCCGGTGATGGAGTTCACCGTGTAACCGCCCGTGGGGCCGATGACTCCTGTTCATATCCGCTACAGCGGAGGAGGACGGGTATCATGGTGCGTATTGGCCGGAACTGCCTTCATTCAGCCCGACGGAACCATCGGTTGCGCTCATGACCGTGCGCGACGCCATTCTGCAGGCCTGCCAGGTGGCGTTCACGATCGCGGCGGCGCCGTTCATCCAGGGGTGCATCGTCCAGTTCGAGGAGCGGATCCAGCGCGGGCACGGCCCGGGGGTGCTGCAGCCCTACCGGGATCTGTGGAAACTGTTCCACAAGGACATCGTCGTGCCGGAGACGGCCTCGTGGCTGTTCTGGGTGACGCCCGTCGTCGCCTTCACCTGCATGATGACGGTGCCGATCCTCATTCCGGTGCTGACAAACTATCCGCTGCCGCTCTCGAACATGGGGGACATTCTCGGCGGCGGGCTGATCCTGACGCTCGGCTCCTTCATGATCACCCTGGCCGGGCTCGATACCGGCAGTGCCTATGGCGGGATCGGGTCCAGCCGCGCGGCGGTCATTGGCATTCTCGCGGAGCCGACGCTGATCCTCGTTTTCGTCGGCATCACCCTGTTCGCGCGGTCGATGCTGCCCTTCGTGGTGAACCACCTGCTGGTGGCGAGCCCGGCGGTCTATCTCGGTCCCGCGCACCTGTTCCTGGTCGCCGCGTTCTTCATCCTGCTGACGGTCGAGACCGACAGGCTGCCGATCCATTCCAGCACGCATATCGAGGTCTACATGATCGAGGAGGCGCGCGTGCTCGAATATGCCGGCCCGCTGCACGCCCTGCTCAAATGGGCGTCGATGATGAAGCAGTTCATCCTCTACACGATCTTCTGCAACGTGCTGACGATGCCGTGGTTCCTCTCCACGCGCGGGCTGGCGCCGGGCGTGCTCGGCAGCGCGGCCGGCGTGATCGTGAAATTCGTCATCGTCGCCTGTGCCATCGTGACGGTCGACACGATCCAGGCGCGGTTGCGCTTCTACCGCTATCAGGAACCGCTCGCGGTTTCGTTCCTGCTGGCGGTCCTCGCCATCATCGGCACGCAGATCGGACTCGGGTGATGCACGGGTTTCACGCGACGCCGGTCGAAGCCTCGCTGTTCGGCGTTCTCGCCATCGCGAGCCTGCTGCTTGCCTTCGTCATGCTCGGCTCGCGCTGGCTGCGGCATTACCTCATCGCCTTCGCCGCGGAATCGTGGGCGATCGCTCTGCTCTCGGCGGCGGTCGGGTATATCGACCATTATCCCGAACTCTATGTCATCGCGCTGCTGACCCTGGCGTTCCGGGGAACGCTGCTGCCCTACCTGCTGCTCCGCATCATCCGGCGGCTGACGATCGAGCGGGAACTCGAGCCGCTGCTGCGACCGGGGTCGAGTCTGGTGCTGGGCGCCGGCGCCGTCGTGTTCTCGCTCGTCGTCGCCGCGCGGATGACGCAGGCGCTGCACCTGACAGCCGAGGTCGTCGTGCTGGCGCTGACGGTCATGCTGTCGATGAAGCTGATCGGCTATCTGATGCTCGCGGTGCGGCACGAGGCGGTCAGTCACGTTCTCGGGCTGCTGGTCCTCGAGAACGGCATTTTCCTCGGCACGCAGATTCTCGTGCCCGGCATGCCGATGCTGCTCGAACTCGTGATCCTGTTCGACCTGCTCATCGTCGTCGTCTGCTTCGGCGTGCTGGTGCGTTATCTCGTCGGGCAGGTCGGCAGCACGAGTGCCTTGCAACTGCGGCGGCTGGTGGGCTGAGATGACCGGGATCGCGACATCGGTCCTGATCGGCGCGCCGGCACTCGCGGTGCTGGCGATGCTGGCCGCGCCGCGGCCGCGTCTCGCGGAGCGGCTCAACCTCGCCGCGGCCGGGCTCTGCTTCATCGCCGCGGTCGCGATGACGGTTTCCGCCCCTGCCGCCGGCGCCCGCTATCTCGGGCGCTACCTGATCGTCGATCCGCTCGGCGCCTGGATCATCCTGTGCGCTGCGGTGGTCTATCTGCTCGCCTCGATCCATGCCTGCGGCTACATGCGGATGCCGGGAGAGGAAGCGCGGCTGCCGCGGTTCTACCAGCTCTTCGCCCTGTTCGCACTGACCATCTTCATCGCGCCGCTGATGAACAATCCCGGGCTTTACTGGATCGCGATCGAGATGACGACCGTGGTCAGCACCTTCCTCGTCGCGTTCGAGCAGGCGGCGGAGGCGATCGAGGCAGGGTGGAAATACATCATCATCGTCTCGGCCGGGATCACGCTGGCGCTTCTTGGCACGGTGATCTTCTACTGGGCCGGGACGTTCAGCCTGGGGCCGACCTACGACATGACCTGGCGCGTCCTGCGGCATGCCGCGCCGCACATGGACCGCGCGCTGCTCGTGCCCGGGTTCCTGCTCGTGCTGGTGGGCTACGGCACCAAGGTCGGGCTGGCGCCGATGCACACCTGGCTGCCGGATGCGCACAGCGAGGGGCCGGCGCCGGTCTCGGCGATGCTCTCCGGCGCGCTGCT
The DNA here is from genome assembly GCF_000724705.2 of Acidiphilium sp. JA12-A1. NCBI lineage: Bacteria > Pseudomonadati > Pseudomonadota > Alphaproteobacteria > Acetobacterales > Acidocellaceae > Acidiphilium > Acidiphilium sp. JA12-A1. The sequence continues at coordinate 12,921 of NZ_JFHO01000038.1, read as the reverse complement.
GAACGCGGCGATGGCGGGCATCGTGCGCTATCTCGCGGTGCTGCACCGGGCCGGGCTGTTCATGCTGCCCGACCAGATCCTTGCGGTGTTCGGCACCGCCTCGCTCCTGGTGGCGGCGCTGTTCATCGTGCGCCAGCGCGGGGTGAAGCGGCTGATGGCGTATTCCAGCGTCGAGCACATGGGCATCGTCGCCCTCGGCTTCGGTTTCGGCGGGCCGTTCGGCGTCGCGGGCGCGATGTATCACATGCTCAACCACAGCCTGAACAAGTCGCTGATGTTCTTCGGCGCCGGCAACGCGATGCGCAGTTTCGGCACCCGGTCGATGACGCGGATCCGCGACTATGCGCGCCACTTTCCGGTCGCCGCAGCACTCTGGCTGGCCGGTGCCGTCGCGATCACCGGCGCGCCGCCCTTCGGCCTGTTCGCCAGCGAGCTGACCATCCTGCGCGCCGGTTTCCGCGGCGCCGGGCTCTGGGCGGCGATCGTGATGCTGGTTCTGCTGATCCTGATCTTCATCGGCTTCCTCGATCATTTTCGCGTCATGTATTTCGAGCCGGCCGGGGATGACGCGCCGAGGCCGGCGCGGCTCGGGGCCTGGACCGTCGTGCCAATGTGGCTCGCGCTGATCCCGTTGCTGGTGCTGGGCCTGTGGTGGCCGCGCGCGATGTGGCGCGATTTCCAGACGGTCGAACAGGTGATCGAGCGTCCGGCCGCCGCGCCGGCGCCTGCCGCGCGCGCCTCGGCCCGCATGCCGGATGCGCGGAGGGCGTCGTGAACATGCCGTCGAGGCGCGGCATGGACCCCTCGTCCCTCGAGGCCGCGGCCGGCGCGCTGCGCGCTGCGGGGGGCCGGATGATCATGGTCTATGCGGCCCCGGAGGCTGACGGGCGGCAGACGCTGCGCTACGTGTCGTCGCGCCCGGGGATCGCCGGCTTCGAGGTCTGGAGCGTTCCGGCCGGGGGAACGGTGCCGAGCATCGCCACGATCTGGCCGCTGCTGGGATGGTATGAGCGGGAGACGGCCGATCATCGCGGCATCGCCTTCTGCGGGCAGCCGGAACCGTTTTCGCTGATCGCGCCGCTGCGAGCCGATGAGGAGGCGGATCTGCGCCGGCTGCCGGGGCTGTCCGGCGATGCCGTGCAGGTGCTGCCGTTCGGGCCGGTGCGGGCCGGCGTGGTCGAATCGGCCGAGTTCAGCTTCTTCTATGTCGGCGAGGCGATCCTGCATTACGTGCCGCATCTGTTCCTCAAGCATCGCGGCATGGAAGACCGCTTCGTCGACCAGACGCCGGAGACCGGGCTCGTGCTGGCCGAGCGCGTTTCGGGGGTCGGCAGCGTGGCGCATGCCCTTGCCTATGCGCAGGCGGTGGAGGCCGCCGCGCAGGTGGCCGTTCCCGGCCGCGCGCGCTACCAGCGGGTGATCGTCGCCGAGCTCGAGCGGCTTTACAATCATCTTCATTATCTCGGCCATCTTGCCGATACGACGACGCTGAAGGTGGCCCATGCCGAAGGCGCGCTGCTTGCCGAGCGGGTCAAGCAGATCGGCGCCCGGATGACGGGCAGCCGGTTCCTGCGCGGCGTGATCGCGCCGGGCGGGCTGCGGCGGGAGCTGCGCGTCGAGGGTCTTGCCGGGGCGCTCGATGCCCTGCGCGCGCCGATCCGCCGCTACATCGCGCGGCTGGACGCCTCGGAAAGCCATTTCGACCGGCTGGCGACGACCGGCGTGCTGCCCCGCGAGGTGGCGTTCGACCAGGGCGCGACCGGGCCGGTTGCCCGTGCCTCCGGCCTCGACCGCGACCTGCGGCGCGACCATGCCTATGCCGCCTACGACGATCCCGACCTCGCCCTCGCCGTCGCCACCGGGACCGACGGCGATGCCCACGCCCGTGCTCGCGTGCGGATCGCCGAGATCGAGAATGCGCTGCTGATGATCGAGCGCGCCATCGCGCTGACGCCCGGCGGCGCAATCCGGGTCGCCTGCGCGCCGGCCGCCGGCGCCGAGGCAATGGGCTGGGCGGAATCGCCGCGCGGCACGCTGATCTATGCCGTGCATGTCGGGCCCGACGGGCGGCTCGCGCGGGTCAAGATCAAGTCGCCCTCCTTCTCCAACTGGCGGGTGTTTCCCTACACCGTGCACGGCACGAACATGATGGACTACGCGATCAACGAGGCGAGTTTCGGCCTGACCATCGCCGGATGCGCGCGATGAGGGGGAGGTGCGGATGGCACTCTGGACGCTGATCGGCCTGCTTGAGGGATCCGCGACCACGTCGTGGCCGCTGAGGCCGGGGCCGGACGGCCAGGATGGCGTGGTCGGGATGCCGCGGCTCGACCCTGGGCGCTGCGAGGCGGGATGCGAGGTATGCGCGGCATCCTGCCCGACCGGGGCGATCGGTCTCGCCGGCGCGCGGATCGCGCTCGATTACGGGCGCTGCGTCGTCTGCCAGCGTTGCGTCGAAACCTGCCCGACCGGCGCGCTGGCCGAGAGCGGGGACTGGGCGTTCGGCGCGCGGACGCGCGACGATCTCAGGACCGGCATCGAAGCCGCCGGCATGGCGGCGCTGGCCGCGGCGGATGGTCCGGGGCGCGGCTTCCGGCGCAGCCTGCATGTGCGGCATGTCGATGCCGGCTCCTGCAATGGCTGCGAATCCGAGCTGCAGGCCCTGAACAACCCGTTCTACAACCTGCACCGTCTGGGCATCTTCTTCACACCCTCGCCGCGCTTCGCCGATCTGCTGCTGGTGACCGGCCCGGTCACCCGGGCGATGCTGGAGCCGCTGCGCCGCACCTGGGAGGCGATGCCGGCGCCGCGCTGGGTCATGGCCAGCGGCACCTGCGCGGTATCCGGCGGCATCGCGCCGGGCGGGCCGTGCCTGTCCGGCCTCGAGGAGGCGCTGCCGGTCGACCTGTACCTGCCGGGGTGCCCGCCCAATCCGGCGGCGATCATCGAGGCGCTGCTGATGTTCCTCGGGCGCCGGGCGCAACGCGTGCGCGGAGGACGGATCGATGGCGAATGACCTGATCGGCCTCGCCACCCTGTTCTGGCTGGTCGCCGGCCTCATCGCGCTGGCGGGCAGGGGGGTCGTGCTCGGCCGCGGGCTGGCCGGGCTGGGCTGCCTGGCCGGCATGATCGCCGCGATCCTGACGCTGCCGGGGGCCAGTCCGCCGGTGGCACTGCCCGTCTTCCGCATCGCCGACGAAGGCTCCGGCTTCACGCTCTCCCCGGCCGCGCTCTGGCTGTTCGGCTTCGGGCTGGCGCCGGCGATGCTGGCGGCCTGGCTCGGCTCGCCGGGGCGGGGCGGGCGGTTCTGGCTGTTCGGACTGTCGATGAGCCTGATCGGCGCGCTCGGCGTTTTCGGGGTGACGCAGGGAGCCGCATTCCTCGTCGCCTGGGAGGTCATGAGCCTGGGCGGCGCGGCGATGATCCTTGGCGAACGGCTGGCCGAAGGGGCGGGAAGCCGCGCGCTGTTCATGCTCGGCCTGCTCGAGGTGGGGGCCGTGGCGCTGCTCGCGGCGGTTCTGGTCCTGGGGACTGCGTCCGGCTCCCTGGGCTTCGCGGGGTTCGCCGGGGCCTGGCGCGGGGCGGCGCTCTATGGTCCGGCGATCGCCGGCGGGCTCCTGCTCGTCGGGTTCGGCGCCAAGCTCGGGCTGCTGCCGTTCTACGAATGGTTTCCGGGCGCTTATGGGGCGGGCTCGGGCGCGACCGGGGCGGTGCTGTCCGGCGTCGTGCTCAACGCGGCGTTCTTCGGCCTGGCGCGAGGCCTGCTGGTCTGGCTGCCGGGCGGGGTGGACGAGGGGTTCGGCATCGCGCTGTGCGCCATCGGCGTGATCAGCGCGATCCTCACCACGCTCTACGCCTTCCAGCAGGAGGACTGGCGGGCGCTGCTCGCCTTCTCCTCGGCGGAGAACGCGTCGGTGGCGGTGACCGCACTCGGCGCTTCGCTGCTGTTCGAGGCGGGGCACCTGCCGCTGTTCGCCGGGCTGGCGTTCACGGTCGCGCTGCTGCATCTCGCCGCCCATGCGCTCGCCAAGGGCGCGCTGTTTCTCGCCGCGGATGGCGTGTTCGCCGCCACCGGCGGCTACGCCATCCGGCAGGACGGCGTGCTGCGCGCGAACACGCCCCTGTTCGGCATGGGGGCGCTGTTCGCCGCGATGAGCCTGGCGGCGATGCCGCCCCAGGCCGGGTTCGTCTCGGAATGGTTCATGTTCCAGACCGTGTTCCAGGGGTTCCACCTGCCGGGATTGGCGGAGCGCCTCACGCTCGTGCTGACCGGCGCGGGGCTTGCGCTGACGGCGGCGATCGCCTTCGCCACCTTCGTCAAGCTGTTCGGCGTCGGCCTGCAGGGGCGCGCGGCAGACGGCGGCGCGCGGCTTCCCGCGCGGCATCAATCCGCGGTCGGCGCGCTCGGCCTGGCCGTGCTCGCGCTGGCCGTGGGCATGCCGGTCTGGCTCGGCGCGCTTGCCCGCGTCTGGCCCGCGCACGACGCCATCGACGCCGCGGCGCACATGACCGATGGATGGATCCTGGTGCCGCTGAGCGCCGGCTTCGCCTTCATCTCGCCGTCGAAGCTGGTCATCGTGATGCCGCTGCTGGCCCTGGTGCCGGCGGCGGCGATCCTGCTGTGCAGACGCCGGCCCGCGCGGCGCGTTCCCGTCTGGTATGGCGGCTCGCCGCGCCTCGACCGGCGAAATGCGACCACGGCCCTGACCTTCTCGAATTCGCTCAGGACGTTCTACAGCTTCGTCTATCGTCCGCGCGCGGAAACCGGCGTGGAAACCAGCCTGTCGCCGTATTTCGTGAAGCATCTGCGTTTCGAGCACGATGTTGCCCCGATCTTCGGCCCCGCCCTGTTCGGCCCGGTGGTGCGGCTGGTGCATGGCCTCGCCCGGCGGGGCCGGGTTTTGCAGTCCGGCTCCCTCAATCTCTATCTCGGCATCATCGGCCTGTTGCTCGTCGCCATTCTCGTTGTCGCCCTGTTCTGACCGGCGGCTCGCACGATCGGGAGGATGTCATTTCTTGCTGACAGGGCCGGCGGATCGGCGCTAGTCTCGGTGTAGCGTCGTTGTCCGGGCCGGTTCGACCCGAACGCCGAGGAGGACCTCGATGCGCATCATGGAAGATGCCCTGCTGCTCAGGGTTTTCCTGGGCGAGGACGACATGGCCGGCGGCCTGCCGCTCTATCGCGCGATCCTCGAGGCGGCGATGCGGGCCGGGCTGGCCGGCGGCACGGCGCTGCCGGCCCCGATGGGCTTTGGCGGCTCGCGCGGAATCAGGACGGGCATCAACGTTGATGCCGGGGCGCATCAGCCCATCGTCGTCGAGATCATCGACCGGCCGGACCGGATCGAGGCGTTCCTGCCGCTGATCGAGCCGATGATTCCGTCGGGCGTGGTCACGCTGGAGGCACTCAAGATGCGGAAGATCGTTCCCGGTTCGCCGGCCCCGGCCTGAGGCGGACGAGAAAGCGAGGAGGACACGGCGATGGATGTTCCACACGAGGCTTCACTGCTGCGGATCTATACCAGCTCGGCCGACCGCCATGGCGGGACGCCGCTGTTCATCGCGATCGTTCACGCGGCGCGGGATCACGGGCTTGCCGGCGCCACCGTGCTGCGCGGCCCGCTCGGCTTCGGCCATACGGGGCGCCTGCATGAGGGGCATCTTCTGCCGTTCTCCGACGATCATCCCGTCATCATCGAGATTGTCGATGCCACCGACAGGATCGAGGCCTTCCTGCCGGTTCTGGATTCGATGATGCAGAGCGGCCTGGTCACCATCGAACGCGCGCGCGTCCTGCAATACGGGCGCCACAGGCCGGGCTGGCTTGAACGTGTCCGCCAGCAGTTCTTCCCGGCCTCTCCCCCGCCGGCGGCACAGGCGCGGGTCGGGCTGAACTGACCTCCGGCGTCTCGCGCCCGCGCCCGCAACGCAGGATCAGGGCCGCGCGATCCTTTCTGCCGGTATCGCGGAGGCAGCCTACGCGCGCCCGCGGATGGAATGTCAGTTGCCGGCGCACGGGCTGAAACGCGTGAATGACGGCACGGAATTTCGGTGCCGGCGGGCATTCCGAGAGTCGCGCCGCGCCGAACAATACGGTCTGTCGAGGATGGTGATCACGGTGTTTCGTCCTGCGCGAGGATTGCGGGGACGATGCGGGCGGTGGCGTCTTTCCAGTGTGGGAGGGCGAGGGCGAAGGTTTGGCTGAGTTTTGTGGTGTCGAGGCGGGAGTCGGCGGGTCGGCGGGCTGGGGTGGGCCAGTCTGCGGTGGCGATGGGGATGATGTCGGGGTGTGGTGTGCCGTGGCGAGCGGCGAGGGCGAGGATTTCGGTGGCGAAGCCGTGCCATGAGGTGTCGCCGGCGCTGGTGGCGTGGAAGATGCCGGCGAAGCCGGGCTGCCAGCCTTCGGCGAGGATGCGAACGGCGATGGCGAGGATGGCGTCGGCGAGGTCCTCGGCGGCGGTGGGGGTGCCGCGCTGGTCGGCGACGACGCGCAGCGCCGGCAGGCGGCGGGCGGCGGCGATCATGGTGCGGGCGAAGTTCTTGCCGGTGGCGGAGAAGACCCAGGCGGTGCGGAGGATGATGGCGTCGGCGCCGGCGGCGAGGATGGCTTCCTCGCCGGCGGCCTTGCTGTGGCCGTAGACGCCGAGCGGGGCGATCGGGTCGGTTTCGGTGTAGGGCGCGCCCTTGGTGCCGTCGAAGACATAGTCGGTCGAGACGTGGATGAGGGGGATGCCGCGGCTGCGGCAGAGGGTGGCGAGGGTTGCGGGGCCGTCGCGGTTGGCGCGGAAGGCGGCGTCGGCGCTGGTCTCGGCGGCGTCGACGGCGGTCCAGGCGGCGGCGTTGACGACGAGGGCGGGATCGGCGGCGGCGAGGGCCCTGGCGATCGTTTCCGGGGCGTCGAAGTCGAAGCCGGGGCGGCCGATGGCGCGGGCGGGGAGCCCGGCGGCGGGCGCGCGGGCGGCGAGGGCGTGGCCGAGCTGGCCGCTCGCCCCGGTGATCAGGATCGGGCGGGGCGGCATGTCAGAGCCTGAACCAGGGTTCGGCCTCGGCCAGGCGGGGCAGGAGATTGTCCTTGTCGGAGAGGAGGGCGGTGCCGGCGGGGACGGGCCAGGGCAGGGCGAGATCGGGATCGTTCCAGATGACGCCGCGTTCGGAGGCTTTGTCGTAGGGGGCGGTGACCTTGTAGACGACCTCGGTATCGGGCTCGGTGGTGCAGAAGCCGTGCAGGAAGCCGGGCGGGATCCAGAGCTGGCGCCCGTTGGCGGCGGAGAGCTCGGCGGCGGCGTGGCGGCCGAAGCTGGGCGAGCCGTGGCGGATGTCGACGGCGACGTCCCAGATCGCGCCGCGGATGCAGCGGACGAGCTTGCCCTGGGCGAAGGGGGCGAGCTGGCAGTGCAGGCCGCGGATGGTTCCGGGGCGGGTGGAGGAGGAGTGGTTGTCCTGCACGAAGGTTTCGGTGAAGCCGAGGGCGGCGAGCCTTGCCTGGTTCCAGGTTTCGCTGAACCAGCCGCGGGAATCGGCGAAGCGGGGCGGGGTGATGAGCATGACGCCGGGCAGGTCGAGCGGCTCGATCATGCGGCCTCTCCGTCGGCGAGTTCGCGCAGGACGCGGCCGAGCTCGGTCTTGCCGAGGCGGGCGGCGTGGCGGCGCAGGGTGTCGGCGTCGATGAAGCCCATGCGGAAGGCGACTTCCTCGGGGCAGCCGACGAGCTGCCCCTGGCGGGCCTGGATGGTCTGCACGAAGGTTGCGGCCTGGAGCAGGGAGTCGGGGGTTCCGGCGTCGAGCCAGGCGGTGCCGCGGCCGAGGCGCTCGACGGCGAGGGAGCCGTCGTCGAGATAGAGGCGGTTGAGATCGGTGATCTCGAGCTCGCCGCGGGCGGAGGGTCGGATGCGGCGGGCGAATTCGGTGACCCGGCGGTCGTAGAAATAGAGGCCGGTGACCGCCCAGCTGGAGGCGGGGGCGGCGGGTTTCTCGACGATGTCGATGGCGCGGCCGGCGCTGTCGAAGGTGACGACGCCGTAGCGCTCGGGATCGCGCACCTGGTAGGCGAAGACGGTGGCGCCGGCCTCCCGGCCGGCGGCCTGGCGCAGCGCGAGCGAGAGATGATCGGCGTGGATGAGGTTGTCGCCGAGGGCGAGGGCGCAGGCCTCGCCGGCGAGCCAGTCCGCGCCGATCAGGAAGGCCTGGGCGAGGCCGTCGGGCGAGGGCTGGGCGGCATAGCCGATGCTGATGCCGTATTGGCCGCCGTCGCCGAGCAGGCGGCGGAACTGGGGCAGGTCCTGCGGGGTGGAGATCAGCAGCAGGTCGCGGATGCCGGCGAGCAGCAGGGTCGACAGCGGATAGTAGACCATCGGCTTGTCGTAGACGGGGAGGAGCTGCTTCGAGGCGGCGAGGGTGGAGGGGTGCAGGCGGGTGCCGGAGCCGCCGGCGAGGATGATGCCCTTGCGGATCATGCGGCGGTACCGAGGCGCTGGCCGGCATAGCGGCGGGCGCGGATGGCGCGCCACCAGGGCTCGTTGGCGAGATACCAGTCGACGGTGCGGGCGAGTCCGGCCTCGAAATCGTGGGCGGCGCGCCAGGCGAGGGCGGCCTCGCTGCGGGCGGGGTCGATCTCGTAGCGGAAATCGTGGCCGGGGCGGTCGGCGACGAAGGTGATCAGCCGCTCGCGCGGGCCGGCGGGATCGGGGCGGCGGGCATCGAGCAGGCGGCAGATGGCGCGGACGACGTCGAGATTGGAGCGGGGCTGGCGGGCGCCGATGGCGTAGGTCTCGCCGGGCGTGCCGGTGAGGGCGATGGCGAGGAGCGCCTCGGCGTGATCCTCGACGAAGAGCCAGTCGCGCAGGTTGGAGCCGTCGCCATAGACGGGCAGGGGGCGGCCCTCGAGGGCGTTGATGAGCACCAGCGGGATGAGTTTCTCGGGGAACTGCCAGGGGCCGTAATTGTTGGTGGTGTTGGAGACGATGGCGGGCAGGCCGTAGGTGTGCCGCCAGGCGCGGACGAGATGGTCCGAGGCGGCCTTGCTGGCGGCGTAGGGGCTGCGGGGGTCGTAGGGGGTGGTTTCGGTGAAGGGGGGATCGCCTTGTTCGAGGGCGCCGAACACCTCGTCGGTGGAGATGTGGTGGAAGCGGAAGCGGCGGCGGGCGGGCTCGTCCAGGGTGGCGAACCAGGCGCGGGCGGCCTCGAGCAGGACGAAGGTGCCGGTGATGTTGGTGTCGATGAAATCGCGCGGCCCGTCGATCGAGCGGTCGACATGGGATTCGGCGGCGAGATGCATGACGATGTCGGGCCGGTGCGCCTCGAAGACGGCGCGCATCGCCGCTGCATCGGCGATGTCGGCGCGGATCAGGCGATGGCGCGGATGCCCCAGCGCAGCGCCCAGCGCGTCCTCCGAGGCGGCGTAGGTCATCTTGTCGACGGTGACGACCTCGTGCGGTGTGCTCGCCACAAGCCGACGGACAACCGCAGAACCAATGAAGCCGCAGCCCCCGGTGATCAGAAATCGCAAGGTTGGATCAGGCATAATCTCAAAAAGAGCGGATCAGGAAATCTGCTTCGCGCAAGATGTTTGCAAATGCGGAACGTCGGAATCGTGTCGTGATGCGACGGGGACGGATGCGGCCCCTAACGCCAAAGTAATATAACAGCTTTGATAGCCGGAATCATCTCATGAATCGGTATCAAAACAGATTTATTTCATAGGTATTTACAGGGTTTTTCGTAAACGGTGAGTTTTTTATTAGAAACTAGAACTAACAATATAAATGATGTTAGATAGTATTTTCCTGATAAAATTTCACGAACGAAGAATCGATTGGAAAATAAAGACGTTCGCCGAGTTCGGCTCAGATCTTTTTACGGGTGCGCGGGGCGTGAGACAGGCCGAGCCGGGCGGCGAGGTCGTCGCGCCAGGCGCGCTGGGCGGCGCGGGCGGCATCGTCGAGGCCGAGGGTGTCGGCGGCGATCGCCTGCACCCGGGCGATCTCGGCGAGATGGGTCCGCCCGTCGAGCGAGGCGGTCGCCCCGCCCTCGTGCCGGCGGTGGACGTTCAGCGGCTCGGCGACCCAGACGACCGGGCCGGCGGCATGGGCGAGCAGGTCGATATAGAGCCGCCAGTCGCCGGCGAGGCGGAAGGTGGCCAGCTCGTCGCCGAGGCGGGCGAGGCTCGCGCGCAGCGCGTCGCGCCGGAACAGCACGGCGCTGACATTGAGGATGAGGTTGCGGGTGGCGAGGAAGCGGGTGGCGAAGTCGCGCGCATCGAGGGTCATCGTCGTCGCGAGGTCGGCGGCGCCGGATTCGGCATAATAGCGCCGGTAGTCCGGCATCAGGGTGCGGCCCTCGTCGTCCACCGCGCGGGAATCGGCGATCGCCATCACCGCGCCGGGCGCCGCGGCGAGGGCGGCGGCGAGGCGGGCGACGAAGCGGGGGGTGGTGTCGTCATCGGCCTCGGCGATCCAGACGAAGTCGCCGCGCGCGGACTCGGCGGCGCGGCGCCACTGGCCGAAGGGCGAGCCGCTGTTGCGCCGGGCGCGGCGCACCGCGAGGCTGCGCCGCCAGCCGGCGGCGGCTTCCCTGGCCACCGCCACCGAACCGTCGGTCGAGGCGTCGTCGAGCAGCGTCACCTCCTCGAGCGGGTAGGTCTGGCCGAAAATGCCGGCGAGGCGGCGGGGCAGGTGACGCTCGTAATTGTAGTTGGTGACGAAGCAGGAGACGCCGATCAGCCCGGGGCTGGCGAGGGCGAGCAGGCGGCGGGCATAGGCGGCGAAATCGAAGCGGGTTGCGGCCTCGGCGGCGATGCGGGGGCGGGCGGCGGCGAGTGCTTCATGGTCGAGCCTGGCGGCGATCGCGGCGGCGAAGGCGGCGACGTCGCCGGCGGGCACGCTCTCGCCCGCGCCGGTCTCGCGCAGCAGGTCGGGGATGCCGCCGGAGCCGGCGAAGGCGATGGCGGGCAGGCCGGCGGCCATCGCCTCGATCACCGTGGTGGGCAGCGGGTCCTCGCGCGAGGTGAGGGCGTAGAGATCGGCGCCGCAATAGGCGGGGGCGACATCCTCGTCGAAGGGCAGCAGGTGGAAGCGGCCGGTGGCGCGGGCGGCCTCGATCTCGGCGCCGAGATAGTCGCGGATCCAGAGATGGGTCTCGCCGAGCCAGACGAAATGGATGTCCGGCCGGGCGGCGGCGAGCAGGCGGAAGGCCTGGAGGAAGAGGTCGAACCCCTTGCGCAGGTCGCCGAAGCCGACGCCGAGCACGGCGAAGGCATCCTCCGCGAGGCCGAGCCGGGCGCGGAAGCGGCGGCGGGCGGCGGCATCGAAGCGCACGCCCTGGTAGTTCCCCTGCGGGATGACATGGGCGGCGGGCGTGGCCTCGAGCGCGGCGCACAGCGCGTCGCGCACATGGGCCGATGAAAACACGGTGGCGGCGGCGGCGCGCATCCCCTGGCGGGCGACGCCGCGCAGGGCGCGCTCCTCGACGAGGCGGGGCATTTCATGGACCAGCAGGATGCTGCGCAGCCCGGCCTCGGCGAGCGGCGCGCAGGCCCGCGCCGAGGCGAGGCTGTTGACGATCGCCGCGGTGATGCCCTGGGCGCGGTAGGTCGCGACATGGTGCTGCAGCGCGGGTTCGTTGGGGGCGAGGTCGACGATGCCCTCGGCCTCGTAGTCGGGGACCAGATCGCCGCCGCCGAGCAGCAGGATGCGCGGCACGATGCCATGCTGGCGGCGCAGGGTGCGGGCGAGGTGGAGCAGCAGCATCTGCGCGCCGTGGGGCAGGGCGTCGTGCCCGACGAGGAGGAGGTTCTGCGCGTCCGCCGCATCGGCGCGGCCGGTGATGGCGCGGGCGGTGGCGTTGAGGAAGGCGGCGCCGAAATGCAGGTCGGGTTCGAGATAGGCGCCCTCGGCCCATTCGTTCCAGGCGTTGATGCAGACGATCGGCTCGCCATGGACCGGGGCGCGGCGGGCGCGCTCGATCAGCGCCGCGAGCCAGGCCTGGTAGGCGGCGGGCGTCGCCTCGTGCAGCACGACGCCGGCCCCCTCGCGCCGCGGGTCGTTGTCCCAGCCGGGGACGGCGGTGCGGATCAGCGGATAGGCGGGGTCGGGGTCGGCGAGGGAGGCGGCGACGATGTCGTCATAGCGGTAGACATCGGCCGAGAACGCGGGGTCGAACAGGTCGAGCGCGGTGTCGAGCTTGGGGGCGCCGACCACCAGCTTGTGCGGCGGGAATTCCACCGCGCCGTCGAGCCCGTGGCGGCGGGGGTCGTAGTCGTGGAAGCTCTGGGCCATGAAGAGCAGCGGGGTTTCGCCGTGGCGCTCGGCGAAGAGGCGGCGCCAGCGGGCGATGGTCGCGGGCGGGTCGGGGATCAGGGCGGCGCGGTAGATCATCAGCAGCGGCCGGCCGTCGAGCCGGATGTAGCGCGGATCGGCGAAATGGCGGGCGAAGTCGTCGACCAGCGCGGCGTCGTCCTCCGGCCGGTAGTCCTGGGCGAGGAGGATCTCGCGTTCCAGCCCGTCCCACCGCCGGGTCCAGTTCTCGTTCGCCCACATCAGGCAGAAGGGCATGTCGAGCGCGGGATCGGCGAGGAAGCGCTCGACCGGCCGCTCCAGCAGGCGGCGGCGGTTGAACCAGTAGTAATAGAAGACGAAGCCGCCGAGCCCGGCCTCCTTCGCCATCGCGATCTGGCGGGGCATCACCGCGGGATCGTCGAGCGAGTAGAAGCCGAGATCGCGCGGGGCGCGGGGCTGGTAGTGGCCGGCGAAGCGCGGGGTGGCGCGGACGAGGTTGGTCCATTCGGTGAAGCCGGTGCCCCACCAGGCGTCGTTCTCGGGGATGCGGTGGAATTGCGGCAGGTAATAGGCGAGCACGGTGGCGAGGCGGGGCGCGCCGGGCGGCAGGGGCTGGCGCGGCTCGAAGGCGGGGGCGGGGCGCGTGGCG
>NZ_JFHO01000039.1:0-33592 GCF_000724705.2 Acidiphilium sp. JA12-A1 | reverse complement strand
CAAGATAGACCCGAACACCCGCACCCGGCGCGATCATCCGCCCCTCAGCACCGCCAGCACCCGGCTCAACGCCAACTGGTCCACCCCGGCGCCGACACGCAATACCACCCCGTCCGGCAGCGTGATCTCGATCGTCTCCATCGCCGTCGGCGCTGCCGCCAAGCCCAACGCCGGCACAGTCCCGCTTACCACTGCCCGCGCAAAGCCCGGCACCAGCGGCGTCGCTTCGGCCAGATCGCCATCCCGATATTGCCGACGCCACGTGCTCAGTTGCCCGCTGCTGATCTCGTGCTGACGGCACAACGCCGAAACCATCACGCCGGGCGCCAGGCTCGCCTCCACAATCGCCCGCTTCATCGCCGTCGACCAACGCCGGCGCGCCCCGCGTGTGATTACCTCAACCCGCTCCTTCGAAGCACTCGTATGAAGGCTCGTACGAGCCGCTCCTATCGCCTCAACCCGATCCGCTTCAAAAATCTCAGAAATGCCGACGTCGCTCACGCCCACAAACATCGGGCCCAGTCTGCGTCACAACAACAATGCCGGTCCAACAGCGTTTACCTTTCCGCAGCAAATCCAACCGGATCAGCAACGCCGGACGGCAACCTCGCATGCCTTTGATTCCTTTCCCGAATCCAAGGCAATACAAACAGCCAATTCCATCAAAAGTGAGTCAGAGCCAATTTTCCACGCCGAAACACAGATTGATTTTCGAAACCCATGTCGAACGTGTCCATGTTGAAGATGCTATTATGCTATTGCCCTTTCCGAACCGTGTCGATCCGGATTTTTGGCAGTCCTGGATTATGAGTTTCCAGCAATTTTACGGCCTGGCTTTTGGCAGGCTGCAAAGTTCGCGCCTATCCTTAATCCCAGAAGAACAATACGGAGCCTGAACTGCTCTGCCTTATGGGGCGGCTGAAGGATTGCAATCAGCTTCAGCACCGATGGTATCAGAGCTTCTTTACCGCCACGTTCCCTCTTACGCTCGTAATCTCGCAGACGTCTTCACAGGGAAATGCCTTCCGCCACCTCCCGCGCGTAACGGGCGGGAGGCACCCCCTCACGCTGTGAAAAGGCCACACTGAAGGAACTGGCGGACTGATAACCCACCTGCGCCGCGACCTCCGCTACCCTGTAACCATTGCGCAGCAGCCTCTTCGCCAAAGCCATCCGCCACGTCAGCAGGTATTCCATCGGCGCCAATCCCACCTCTCGGTTGAAGCGTTCAAAAAAGGCCGAGCGCGAAAAAGCAGCTTCCTTCGCCAGCTCCGCTGCACTCCAGGCTCGCTCTGGCGCCTCGTGCATTCGCCTGATCGCCACTGCCAATCTTCCATCCGCCAGGCCGCGCAGCAGGCCCGGTGAAGCCCCGAATTCGGCAGCTGATCTCAACGCTTCGATCAGCATCACCTCCAGCAGATGCGCCAGAACTATTCCTTGCCCCGGTTTATTTGCGCGATCCTCCTCCCCGACTAGCGCCACAAGCGTCGCCAGATTTGATTGGCCCCTCACATGCACCAGCTCCGGCAGGAGCGAGACAAGCAACGCCGCATCCGGCGAGGCAAATTCACAATGTCCTATTAAATTCCGTACATTTGCTGGCCCCGCCAGATCGCCCAATCTGAACTCACCCGACGGCAAACGCACCGGCTCGGAGAGGGGCATCTCTTCCGCCTCCGGATGCAGGCTCATCATGATGCAATCCACCGCGGCGGGAATCAGCACGAAATCATTCACGCCCAGCGTCAACGCCTCGCGCCCTTCCACTTGCAGCCGGCAACTCCCTTCCACAACGGCACCATAGAAAAGATGTCCATCCCCCTCTTTGCGCAGCCGCCATGGCCCCGCTCAGCTGGCCACTTTGGAAAACTTCATCCGGGGCCGGAGCAACGTGACGATTTCGGCAAGAGGATCAGCCATCTGGACTCTTTAAAATGAAATACGGATTTCTTATCATATGCCGTCCCTGCGTGCCGGTCTAACCTCCTTTTCCCATTCATTCCTCTTCATCGCAGGAATCATCATGAAATCCATACTCATCACCGGTTGCTCCTCGGGCTTTGGCCTGGAGACCGCGAAATACTTTCTCGAACAGGGTTGGCGCGTCATCGCGACCATGCGCACCTTGGATGACAACGTTATTCCCCCTGCCCCCAATCTGCAGCTGCTGAAGCTGGATGTGACAGACCAGAGCAGCATCGCGCAGGCCGTCGCCGCGGCCGGGGATATCGACGTCCTCGTGAACAATGCCGGCATCGGCTGGCTGAACGCTCTCGAAGGCACGCCGATCGATATTGTCCGGCGCATCTTCGAAACCAATACCTTCGGTACCATGGCGATGATCCAGGCCGTTCTGCCGCAATTCCGGGCGCGTCAGTCGGGCACCATCATCAATGTGACCTCGACGGTTACGTTGCGCCCGCTGCCGCTGCTCTCGGTCTATACGGCCAGCAAGGCGGCGGTGAACGCCTTTACCGAATCCTTCGCGCTGGAGCTTGAACCCTTCAACATCAAGGTCAAACTCGTTCTCCCCGGCCTCGCACCGGAGACCCGCTTCGGTGACAATGCCCGCGCCCTCACCCCGGGTGCGCTGCAGTTTCCCGAACCCTACGCCCCGCTGGGCCAGGCCGTCATTGCGGGCCTGATGGGCGAGCATGAGGAATTCACTCGCCCGTTGGACGTTGCGGAGGCTATATGGCGGGCCACCACGGACGACAACGCGCCAACGCGCATTCTCGCCGGGGCTGACGCCGTCACATGGTCAAGGCAAGTCTGATGACTTGGGCAAGACGTGGCGCGGCGGCATGAATTTCCCGGGCCATGCCGCCGGCCCTTGACCCGGACCGCCCTTCCAAGCCATGGCCGCCCGGTGGAGACGCCGGTCAGGCCAGGCTGGAACATCATCCCCGCATGGACCGCAGCCTTGTCGGCAGTCCGCCTTTCGCAGTTTCGGGTTCAAAAGCAGTGAATTTGAGCGTCACGCGTCCAGGCGGGTTGGTGAATCGGCCGCAGCGATGAGCCGCTGATGGAGGAACCGGCCAATGGCGTTCAGGGATTGCTCGGCCGCAAGCAAGCGGTCGAGGGAAGACTGGAAGACGTGGGGCATACCGTTCCAGACCGCTAGCGTAACGTCCACGCCGGCTGCCCGCGCCCGATCCGCGTAGCGGACGGAATCGTCGAGCAGGACCTCATCTTCGCCGACATCGATACGGATCGGCGGCAGACCGCCAAGCCGTGCGTAGAGCGGCGATGCCTTGGGATCGGTGGCCGCCTGCCCTTGCAGGTAGGCGTCGGCGAAGGCCTGGAGTGTGCCGCGCGCGAAGATCGGGTCCGCCGCGGCGCGGGTTTCGAAGCTGGCGCCGGTGAGAGCGAGGTCGGTCCAGGGCGACATCACGGCTGCCGCGACGGGTTGCAAAGTTCCCCTCTTCCTTTCGTCCGCGAGGATCGACAGCAGTGCCAGCGTCAGGCCACCGCCTGCAGAGTCGCCCGCAACAACAATCCGTTCGGCTCCGTCTGCGACGAGGCCCCGATAGGCGGCGAGCACATCGTCGATTGCGGCCGGGAACGGGTGCTCGGGGGCAAGCCGGTAATCGGGCACGAACGTATCGGCGCCGATCCGCGTGGCGATCTGCCCGGCGAAGCTGGCAAATGCCCGGGCCGAGCCAAGCATGTAACCACCACCATGCAGGTAGAGCATCCGTGCCGCGGGCCGCGCCGTGTCCGGGCGAAGCCAGAAGCCTTCGATGCCGCCGACCGTCGCCGGTTCGATACGTATCCCCGCCGCAGGGGAGGTCGCGGCGAGCATGGCGTCGAATATCGGCCGCGCCTGCGGGCCGAGGTCCTCGGCCTTGTGAGGTGACGCGGCCTGCCGCATCGCGGCGACAGCCGCGGCGTCCTGGGGAAGAAGGGGATGAATGTCGGTCATGAACCGTCTCCTTGTCTGACGCGAGGCCCGGCACTCAGCCCTTCGCCCACTGGGCGGCGGCATCCTTGGCAAAGTCTGCGTAGGAGCGGGGTGCGTGACCAAGCAGTTTGGTAAGATGCGCAATGTCTGCAGCTGTCGCCGTAGCACCGTCCGTCTGATAGCGACCGAACATCAGACGCAGGTCGAGCGCGTGCCACGCGGGCAGCATAGTTTTCATCCGCTGCTCCATCACGGTGAGATCGTCGTCGCCATAGCGAATGGCGCGGCCAAGCGCTTTGCTCCAGATCGCCGCAACGCCGTCTCCGGTCAAACTGTCTGGGCCGACCAGTTCATAGATCTCGCGACCAATCAGTGCGGGTGCCTGGTCCCGGCGGAGCAGTTCGATGGCAGCGGCTTCACCGATATCGCGGATATCGACCATCGAGACCCCCTTCGAACCGATCGGCGCGGCATAGGCGCCGAACTTCAGTAGCGGGTCTTTCTGGCGAAGGTCGTTCTGGATGAAGTAGGCCGGACGCAGGATTGTCGCCGGCAGGTCCAGCGCCTCGATCATCCGCTCGACCGTGTGCTTGCCGGCGAAATGCGGCACGTCGGCATAGGTCTCGCCCTTGAACACCGACAGATAGACGATGCCCTTGACGCCGGCCTCGCGCGCGACCGTCAGTGTCAGCATGGCCTCGGTCAGCTCATCGGCAACATTGGGAACGAGCAGGAAGAGTGTGCTTACTCCCTCGAGTGCCGCGCGCACCGAGTCGATATCGGCGAGGTCGCCGCGTACCGGCGTAACGCCGGAGGGAAGCGACGTCTTGCCAGGCGAACGGGTGAGCGCGCGGATATCGGCCCCGCGCTCCTGGAGATGGGCCAGAACCTGGGCGCCAATCGTGCCGGTGCTGCCTGTAACGAGAATGCTCATGATGGGTACTCCTCTGGTGGCTGCGGAAATCCATCCGCGATAAGGAGCAAAATGGCCGTTCCATTTTTAGCTGAGAGCCGCCATGTTTGAAACAGACAATCCTAAAAATGGAACATCTTATGGACCTGCAAGCCCTGTCCGATTTCAATCTGGTGGCCACCCATGGCGGCATCGGTCGCGCCAGCCGGGTTTCTGGCCGGTCGAAGGCGACGCTGTCGCGCAAGGTCGCGGAACTGGAGCAGAATCTCGGCGTGCGGCTAATCGAGCGAGGCTCGCAGAGCCTGCGCCTGACCGAAGAGGGGCGCGCCTTGCGTGAACGCACATGTGGGCCGCTTGACGAGATCGCGGAAGCGCGCGAGGCGGTGGTGCTCGGAGCTTCCATCCCGCGTGGTCGGCTCAGGGTCAGCGTCCCGGTCGTCATCGCGCATATGGCATTCGGCCGGATCGGCGCTCGTTTCGCCCTCGCGTATCCGGAGGTTCAGCTCGAGATCGTCGCCGAGGATCGCAAGGTCGATCCGGTGGAGGACGACTATGATCTCGTCATCCGCGTTGATCCTGCGCCGGACGACCGGCTGGTCGGCCGCCGGTTCCTGAATGACGAGCGTCTGATCGTGGCGCCGACGGACCTGCCGCGGGCTACGAGCCATTCAGCGGCGATGGGTGAACTTGCCGTGCGGGCGGTGGTGTTGACCACGACGCCGCCGGACATCACCTGGCGGCTCCGCGCCAATCAGGGATCTGATATCATCATCAAGCCGGAGCCTGTGCTGCGGCTGTCATCGCTGTTGATGGTGCGCGACGCGGTGCTGGCCGGCGCCGGGGCTGCGGTGTTGCCCAAAATGCTTGTCGCCGACGATGTCGCGGCGGGCCGCCTCGTCCTTTGGGGACCAGTGTCCGAACCTCCAGTCGAGCTCTGGGCGCTACAAAGTTCCCGCCGGCTTGTCGGGGCGAAGGTGCGCGCCTTCCTGGACGTCGTGGAGAAATCCTTCCCAGACAGGGCATTTCTGCCGCCTGCGTGACGCGGGTGCGTCGGTTCCGACGCACATTCGGAAATAATCGCCAAGAAAATGCAACCGCCCCTGAAGGGTCAGCGTGCAAGAAAACGTTCGAGATTGCTGCGGACGATAAGGCGGTGGAACGGGGCGATCGTCATCAGGTACACGCGGCCCGGCAGATTATGGCAGTGCACGGCCGTGGTCATGATAAGGACGCGCTTCTCCTCGTCCGTCGTGACCCGTACCAGGACTGAGGCTCTAAAATCGAGGTGCCGGTCGTCTTCCCCCAGCACAAGCTCCCGCTCCGAACGCGCCAGGACCGGAAAGAACGCCACGGTCGCGCGACCTTCGGACTCGGCATCCTGCCGTATCCGCCGAGAGGATTTTACGCCGCCCGCCGAGACGACGGCGTCGCGGAGGCGGAGCAGCACCCGAAACCAGGCCGGTGGGTGTTCCAGGGCCTCGCGCGCCAGGGCCTCGATATCATGGGGCGCCTCATCGGGCAGCATGATGGCATAGGCGTCGACCAGATCCGCACCGACAAACCAGTCCGCAATAGCGCTCTCGGCGGGCGGCCTGACGAGATTTGCTCTCTTGCCAGGCGTTCGAGGCGAACCGGGCGCAGAACACAGACGCATAGAAGGTAGCACGGGAGTCTCCTCAGGAATGCTGAGGGAGACGTTCATATCAGCCCCGTCCCTGCTCGACCAGTTCCAGCGCGGGCACACCAACGAGCGGTGCCAGCTTTTTCTGGATGGCGACGATTCCGGCCAGCAAAGCCTTCAAAACGCCCACAACCGCGTCCCGGCCGACGAACGGCTCAGGGAGGAATGGGCTCCTGAGAGTGACGTCCGGGTCGAGATATTTTCCCAACGCCACCGAAGCCTTCGCATGCATTACGTCGAGAAAGGGTTGGGCATGGATCATGTTCATGATGAAACGCTCCTTGGCATGAACCGCAATATCGTCGGATTGCGGAGCCGCTTGAAGCGCCATTGGAGCCCAAATAGTGTTGACATCATGCCCACATCGTCACCCTGACAATGACCCAGCTGACATGCTTCCTGGCCGTCGCTGAGGCGGGGTCCTTCGCAGCGGCCGGGCGTTGCCTCGGCATGACGACCCCGGCGTGCCCAAGACGATCAGCAGGCTTGAACAAGCATGGACAATACGGCTGCTTAACCGTTCCACCCATGCCGTCTCACTCACCGAGGATGGCGAGCGCCTGCTGCCACTGGCGCGGGAAGTCATGCGAGGGATAGAGAAGGCCGATGCTGCAATCAGTGTTGCGTCGAGGGATTGCGTCGCAGGCCGAGTACGCATCACGGCGCCGACGTCTATCCTCACGACCTGCCTGGTGCCGCTCCTGCAACACGCCCGAGACCAATTGCAGCAGACCGAACGCAATTTGCGCGGAAGCGACCGTATGGCCGATCTCGCGGATGAGGCAATTGATCTTACGATCCGCACCGGTCCGCTGGATGGCATTCCGGGCAACCGCGCCCAGGTCTTGTGCGAGTTTCCTTGGGTAACCTGCGTGGCGCCGAACGATCTCGCCCGTCGCGGCACCTCACAGGCACCCAACAATCTGGAGAGCTACGATCTCATCAGCTTGTCTGTCGTTAGAACATTTGGCGTAGATTTCGGCATAGATTAGCGGAGTGCGGGCCTCGTCTAGGGGTGGACGGACGACCAAGATCCACGCCGTCGCGGATGAGCAGGGGCGCATCGCCGCCGTCCTCCTGACGCCAGGACAGGCATCCGACATCAGCGGCACCCGAGCCCTTCTGCCCACCATGCCGCCGCCAGAAGACCCGATCGCCGCCAAAGCCTACGACGCCGATGACCTCCGCGCCTTCCTCACCCCCAAGGCACCAGGCCAGTGATCTCGCCGATGCCCAACCGCCGCGCCATACTGGCCTTCGACCCCGTCGCCTACAGAAAGCGCAATCTCATCGAGCGCGTCTTCTGCAGCCTCAAGGACTGGCGTGCCATCGCCACACGCTACGGCAAAACCGCACGAAACGTCCTCGCGGGTATCTGTCTCGTTCTCGCCGTCACCTCACGGATCAGTTGAGTTCAGAACCTAAACCGCACCGCCACCTGCCGCGCCGACATCCCTTCCGCCGAAGCCTTCAGGACCCGGGGCCGCAGATCATCACTCAGTACTCTCGCCATCATCCACCTCACTCAAAGTGGATGTTGAATCAGCCAAACCAGCCCAAGTCACTTCACATTCGATTCATCGATCAACAGACGCGCTCTAGCTGTGGTTCTGAACGTTCCGCATCGTCGACACCATGGATCGTAAAGACGTTCTTCGACGCATCAATGGAAATGCGCTTTCAGGCATTGGACGATCTTTCCCCCATCCGCCGACTTTGTTTCGAGACCTCATCTTGGCACATGCGATGCTGACGGGTCTTCCGACCCAAAATCTAGGCGATAGGGTCGAGCCGGCGGACCGGCACGCCGTCGAGGAAGGCGAGGACGTTCTCGATCCCCTGGCGGTAGAAGGCACGGAACGTCTCCATCGTGCCGTAGCCGAGATGCGGCGAGAGCACGACATGTGGACAGGCGCGGAGCGGATGGCCTTGGGGCAGCGGCTCGCTGTCATAGACATCGAGGGCGGCTCGAATGCGGCCGGTGGACAGGGCGGCGACCAGCGCTGCCTCGTCGACCAGCGGGCCGCGCGCGGTGTTGACCAGCAGCGCTCCCGGCTTCATCGCGGCCAGTTCGGCGGCGCCGATGATGCCGCGGGTGCGCGCGGAGAGGACGAGGTGGAGGCTGACCACGTCGGCGGCGGCGAGCAATTCTTGTTTCCCGACCCGGATGGCGCCGGCGGCGGCGGCGGCCTCGTCGGTCAGGTTCTGGCTCCAGGCGAGAATCTTCATGTCGAGGGCGACGGCGTAGCGGGCGAGGCGCGCGCCGAGGCGGCCGAGGCCGATGATTCCCAGCGTCTTGCCGGCAAGCTGGAATCCGGCCGGCACGCCCGCCTGGAAGCCGCCGACGCGGATTGCCGCGTCGCCCGCCGGGAGCGAGCGGGCGGCGGCGATGATCAGGCCGAGCGCGAGTTCGGCGGTCGCCTCGCCGGAATCGGCGCCGTCAGCATAGCAGATCGTGATGCCGCGGCGGGCGAGCTCGGCAAGGTCAAGCGTGGCGCCTCGCCGGCCGGTCATGGCGAAGAGCTTCAGGCGCGGCAGGCGCGCGATCAGGCTGGCCGGGAAGGCCGTGCGCTCGCGCATGATCATCAGCACGTCGAAGCCCGCGAGTTGACTGGCGGCGTCGTCCTCGCTGGCGAAGGGGGCGGAGAAGAACACCACCTCGGCGCGACACTCGAGCGCCGCCCAGTCGGCCGCCTCGCGGGCGAGGCCTTGCCAGTCGTCGAGGACCGCGACGCGGACCGGCATAGAACCCATTGTTTCCCCTTCCCTTTCCGCGCCGGCGCTCATGCGGCGGCCTGACGCTCGATCTGCGCCGAGAGACGAGCATAGACCCGGCGGGCGTTGCCCTCATAGATCTGCTGGCGGTCGGACGCGGTGAGCCAGGGCACGGCCTCGATGTAGCGGCGGGTGTCATCGAAAGGGTGGCCAGTCTCGGGATCGACGCCGCGGACGGCGCCGAGGGTTTCCGAGGCGAAGAGAATGTTGTCGACCGGGATGACGCGCGCCAGCAGCTCGGTGCCGGGCTGATGGTAGACGCAGGTGTCGAAGAAGACGTTGCCGAGCAGCAGCTCGGGCAGCGGCGGGAGGTCCATGTCCTGCGCGAGGCCGCGATAGCGGCCCCAGTGATAGGGCACTGCGCCGCCGCCATGCGGGATGACGAATTTCAGCGTCGGGAAATCGCGGAACAGGTCGGAGGTGAGGAACTGCATGAAGGCCGACGTGTCGCCGTTGATGTAGTGCGCGCCGGTGGCGTGGAAGTTCGGGTTGCAGGACGAGCTGACATGCACCATCGCCGGCACGTTGAGCTCGACCATCTTCTCGTAGAGCGGATACCACCAGCGGTCGGTCAGCGGCGGGTCGGTCCAGTAGCCGCCGGAGGGGTCGGGGTTGAGGTTGCAGCCGACGAACCCGTATTCGGTGACGCAGCGCTCGAGCTCGGCGACACAATTCGCCGGCGAGACGCCCGGCGCCTGCGGAAGCTGGCAGACACCAACGAAGTTGCGCGGGAACAGGCGGCAGACGCGGTGGATCAGCGTGTTGCACAGATCCGCCCAGGCGGCGTTGCCGACGGCGTCGGCATCGTGGTGCGCCATGCTGGCGGCGCGCGGCGAGAAGATCGTCATGTCGACGCCGCGCGCGTTCTGCACGCGAAGTTGGCCGCCGATGATGGTGTCGCGGATCTCGTCGTCGGAGATGCGCGGGGCCGGGCCAGGGGGCGCGCCCGGCCCCGCCGCCACCTGCCGGCGTCGCCATTCCTCGTGCGCCGGAGGGGACGTGGTGTAGTGGCCGTGACAATCGATGATCATGGCGGGGCGGATCCTTTCGCTGGTGGTCAGGCTTCGCTCGCCGCCGCCGCGGGGCGCGGGGCGACCCGCATCGCGAAGGCGATGAGCGCGGCGATGATCAGGAAGGCGGCGAGCGCCAGCAGGGCGATCTCGAAACTGCCGGTCGTGCCCTTCACCCAGCCGATCATCCACGGCCCGATCAGGCCGCCGAACTGGGCGACGCTGTTGATGAAGGCAATGGCGGCGGCGCCGGCGGTGCCGGTCATCATCGCCGTGGCCATGCTCCAGAACAGCGGGTTGCCGGCGAAAATGCCGAAGCCGGCGACGCAGAGCAGCACGTAGGCGAGGATCGCGTTGGGGCAGACGGCGCTGAGGGCGAGCGCGACGGCGCCGAGCACGTAGACGGCGCCGAGATGCACCTTGCGGTCGCCGGTGCGGTCGGAACTGCGGCTGACGGCGATCTGGCCGACGACGCCGAGCGCCGGCGGGATGGCGGCGAGCAGGCCGACCTCGAACAGGCTCATGTGGCCCATCGCGTTGATGATCTGCGGCAGCCAGATGAGCAGGCCGTAGATGCCGACCAGCGCACAGCCGAACAGGATCGAGAGCGACCAGATCCGGCCGTCGGTGACGACATCCGCGAGGCGGAAGCGGCGGACACGCTCGGCGGCGGCGCGCTCCTCGTCGAGCTTGCGCTGGAGCCACTCGCGCTGCTCGGGGGCGAGCCAGCGCGCATCGGCCGGACGCTCGGTGAGCAGGAAAAGGAAGGCTAGGCCGAGCAGGATCGTCGGCAGGCCCTCGATGATGAACATCCACTGCCAGCCGTGCAGGCCGAAACCGCGATCGGTCATCGTGATCAGGAAGGCGGCCAGCGGACTGCCGAAGATGGCCGCGGCCTGGCCGGCGATGATGTAGCCGGCGATGGCGCGGGCGCGGTAGGACGCCGGGAACCATTGGGTGACATAGAGTGCGAAGCCCGGCAGCGCGCCGGCCTCAGCGACGCCGAGCAGGAAGCGCACCGCATCGAAACTGGTGGCGCCCTGGACGAAGGCCGTCAGCGTCGCCACCACGCCCCAGAAGACCAGGATCACGGGAATCCAG
Organism: Acidiphilium sp. JA12-A1; assembly: GCF_000724705.2. NCBI lineage: Bacteria > Pseudomonadati > Pseudomonadota > Alphaproteobacteria > Acetobacterales > Acidocellaceae > Acidiphilium > Acidiphilium sp. JA12-A1. The sequence goes on along the minus strand of NZ_JFHO01000039.1, from coordinate 22,208 downwards.
ACCCGTGCGCCGATGCGGTCGAGCATCAGGTTGCTCGGCACGCCGAGCAGCATGTAGCCGAGAAAGAACACGCTGGCGCCGAAGCCGAAGACCGAGGGGGTCAGGCCGAGATCATGGTTCATCCGCAGCGCGGCGAAGCCGATATTGATGCGGTCGAGATAGTTCAGGAACATGCCCGTGAACAGCAGCGGGATCAGCCGCCAGTAGACGCGACGCATGGTCGCCGTCTCGAGATCTTCGCTCGATGACATCGTTTCCTCCTGATTGTGATGGTTTGTCAGCTGGCGTCGAACGCGCAGCCGAGGCGTTTGAGGGTTTCGTCGACCCAGGAGCGGTCCTGGCCGTGGCCGGCACGGATGGCGGCGAGGATCTTGTCCTCGGCCGCCTGCTTGGCGGCAGCGGCGGCGCAGACCGCCTCGGCATGATCGAAGGGCACGGCGACCAGGCCGTCATCGTCGCCGAGCACGAGATCGCCGGGTTCGATGACCATGCCGTCGAGGGCGATGGCGACGTTGATCTCGCCCGGCCCGTCCTTGTAGGGGCCGCGATGGGCAACGCCGGCGGCGAAGACCGGGAAGCGGCCGGCGCGCAGGGCCGCGGAGTCGCGGATCACGCCGTTGATCACGATGCCGGCGACGCCGCGCGCAGCGGCGTGGCTCGCCATGATCTCGCCGATGATCGCGGTGGTGAGGTCGCCGCCGGCATCGACGACGATGACGTCGCCCGGCAGGGCGATGTCGATCGCCTTATGGACCATGAGATTGTCGCCTGGGCGCGTCTTGACCGTGAGCGCCGGGCCGGCGAGGACGCCGCCGCCATGCATCGGCCGCAGCCGCGCGCCGCCGCCGGCCATGCGGGCCATCACGTCGCTCACGTTCGCGGTCGGCAGGTCGTGGAACCGTGCCACCAGGTTGGCCGGCACACGGCGTTCGCGGCGATTGATCCTGAATCCCAGCATGCTGTCGTTCTCCCCATTTTGGGGCATACGACGCGATGCGACTTATAAAGTCCAATACGATCTTGACCGCCGACTTATCAGGAAAGAATATAAGTCATGGAACTTCGCCAGCTCCGCTATTTCGTCGCGGTCGCCGAGGAGCTGAGCTTCAGCCGCGCCGCGGAACGGCTGAATGTCAGCCAGCCGCCGCTCAGCATGCAGATCAAGGCACTGGAGGAGGAACTCGGCGCGACCCTGTTCAACCGGACGCGGCGGCGGGTAGAGATCACCCATGCCGGGGTGCTTCTGCTGGATTCCGCGCGTAAGGCGCTAGGCGAACTACGGCGCGCGGCGGAGGTGGTGGCGCTGTCGGCGAAGGGCGAGGCCGGGCTGATCCGGCTCGGTTTCACCGGCTCGGTGCCGATGCTGGACATGTTCCCCCGGCTGATGCGCGCCTTCCGCGACCGCTATCCGGAGATCGGGATCGAATTGCGGCACATGTCGACCGCTCAGCAACTCCAGGCGCTGCTCGACGAGGAGCTGGACATCGGCATCCTGCGGCCGCCCTATTACTTCCAGGCCGGGCCGGGGCTGGTCGCGCACCGGATCTGGCGCGACGAACTCGCTGTGTTCCTGCCGGCGGGGCACCGGCTCGCCGGGGCGGACGGGCCGCTTGAACTCGCTCGGCTGGGAAGCGAGACATTCGTCAGTGTTGCGCCCGATATCGGCTGCGGCATGTACGACCATTTCATGACGCTGTGCAGCGAGGCCGGGTTCGCGCCGCGTGTAGTGCAGCACGCGCGGGAACTCGGCTCGGTGCTCGGGCTGGTCGCCGCCGGGATCGGCATCGCGATCCTGCCGGAATGCTACGTGCGCATCGGCATTTCCGACGTGGCAAGCCGCAAGCTCGGCGAACCGGGGGCGGCGAGCGAACTGCTGCTCGCGGTCAAGCCACAGACGGCATCGCACCGGGTGCAGCGCTTCGTCGATATCGCGCGGGAGCAATGCGGGATGGATCTCGCATGAACCCAACGGAGGCGGAACTAAAATCCATGTGCAAATTTCATGGACAAGCCGAAAAACACGACTTGGCAAATTATAGAGTCAGAGGCTATTTCGGAATGAAATCGGAACGTTTTTGATTGAAAGTTGAATGGTTGGGCCATACGTGATTCCGGGTAGGTGTTCGCAGGGCATTGTCACGGTAATCGTGCCTGGCTCTGGCGGCGGAGCCTGAGGCGGGGAAGACTGGGGACATGAAGCGGTCATCCGATCCTCATTACCGCCACCGGTTCCCGGCTGAGGTCATCAACCATGCCGTCTGGCTCTATCATGTGTTCAGCCTCAGCCTGTGCTGGATGTTGAGCTGCTTCTGGCTGAGCGTGGCGTCACGGTCTCGTATGAGACCGTGCGGCGTTGGTGTCAGAAGTTTGGCGCCAGCTTCGCTCACGCTATGCGCCGACGGCGACCTCGTCCGAGCGACAAGTGGCATATGGATAAGATCTTTATCCGGATCCAAGGCGTTCAGCATTACGTGTGGCGTCCCGTCGATCATGATGGTGTCGTGCTGACATCCTCGTTCAGCTGCGGCGGGACGCCCGCGCTGCCAAGCGCTTCTTCAAAAAGTTGCTGAAGGGGTTGCAGTACGTGCCGAGGGTGATCGTCACCGACAACTGAAGAGCTACGGCGTGGCGCGCCGGTCACTGCTTCCCAATGTAGAGCACCGGCAAAGCCGGTATCTCAACAACCGCGCCGAGAATTCACATCGACCGACGCGACGACGAGAGCGGCAGATGCAGCGGTTCAAAGTACCGGATCAAGCGCAAAACTTTCATTCTGCGCACGCGTTCATCCACTGCCACTTCCATCCGCGGCGTCACCTCATGACCGCCACGGCATACCGTGCTCTCCGCTCTCAGGCCTTCGATATCTGGCGGCAGGACACGTGTGACATCACCTGTGCATCTCCATCCACTGCGGAGCTCTGCTGCCCGACCGGGGTTAACGTGACAATGCCGCTTGACGCGCCCCGGGGCGCAAGCGAGGGTTCATCCATGGACGAACCAGGCCCTCTCTGCCCCCGCCCCGCCCCCTCCCCGCACGGTCCCGCGCGGTTCAGTGTGCCGCATGGCGCGGTCGATACGCATGCGCATGTCATCGGCGCGCCGCCGCAACACCCCTATGTCGCCGAACGGAGCTACACCCCGCCGCCGGCGACGCCGGAGGCCTATCTCGCGATGCTCGACGCCACCGGCATGACCCATGGCGTGCTGGTGCAGGTCAGCGTGCATGGCACCGACAACCGGCTGATGCTGGAGACCGTGGCGGCGCATCGCGCCCGCTTGCGGGGCATTGCGGTAAGCCCGCCCGACCTGCCGGCGCAGGCATGGCGGGCGATGGCGGAGGCAGGCGTCGTGGGGCTGCGGATCAACACGCTGTTCGGCGGCGGGGTCGGGTTCGACCAGCTCGACCGCTACGAGGCGATCTGCGCCGAGCATGGCTGGCACCTCCAGTTCCTGACCGATGTTCGCGCGCTCGGCGACCGCGCCGGCCGGCTGAGCCGCCTGCGCGTGCCGTTCGTGATCGACCACATGGGCCATTTCTCGGTTGCCGGGGATGCCGGGCGGCGGGGCTTCGACACCATGCTCGGCCTGGTGCGCGATGGCGGCTGGGTCAAACTCTCGGGTGCCTATCGGCTGGACGGGCCGCCTTATGCGCGGACCGTTGAGCTTGCCCGCGCGCTGGTCGGGGCAGCACCCGAGCGGTGCGTGTGGGGGTCGGACTGGCCCCATGTCGCGAACTGGGCGCATATGCCCAATGTCGGCGACCTGCTCGACCTGCTGGCGGACTGGGCGCCGGATGACGCGGTCCGGGACCGCATCCTCACCACCAACGCCCACCGGCTCTACGGGTTTCCGTAACCGCCGCCGCCGGGGGTTTCGATGACGACGGAATCGCCGGCGGCGATCGTCGCCTGGTCGCGGCCGCCCATGACCTCGATCCTGACCTCGCCCCCAACCTCCGCGCGCTCGACCCATTGCCGGCCGGCCGCGCCGGGAGCGCCGCCATCCATGCCGAAGGGCGGCACGGTGCGGCGCGAGGCGAGGATCGTCACGGTCATCGGTTCGAGAAAGCGCAGCCTGCGGCGCACGCCATCGCCGCCGCGATGCCGCCCGGCGCCGCCGGAGCCGCGCCTGATCTCGAAGGTTTCGACGCGCACCGGGTAGCGGAGTTCAAGCACCTCGGGATCGGTCATGCGCGTGTTGGTCATGTGGGTATGGACGGCGTCGCACCCGTCGAAATCCGGCCCGGCGCCGGCGCCGCCGCAGATGGTTTCGTAATATTGGTGGCGGGCGTTGCCGAAGAGCAGGTTGTTCATCGTCGCCTGCGCCGACGCGACGACGCCGAGCGCGCCGAGCAGCGCCGCCGTCACCGCCTGGCTGACCTCGGTGTTGCCGGCGACCACAGCCGCACCGGGTGCCGGGTTGAGGAAACTGCCGGCGGGGATGATGATGGTGAGCGGCCGGAGGCAGCCTTCGTTCAGCGGGATTTCATCGTCGACGAGGCAGCGGAACACGTAGAGGACGGCCGCGCGGGTGACGGCGGGCGGGGCGTTGAAATTGCCCTTGTGCTGCGGCGCGGTGCCGGTGAAATCGATGGTGGCGGTGCCGGCGGCGCGGTCGACCCTGATGGCGACCATGAGCCGCGCGCCATCGTCCATCCGGTAGTCCCAGCTGCCGTCGCGCAGCCGGCCGATGGCGCGGCGGACCGAGGCCTCGGCGTTGTTCATCACATGCGCGATATAGGCGGCGACGGTGGGCCAGCCATACTGGTCGACCATGGCCCGGAACGCGGCGATGCCCGCTTCGTTGGCGGCGAGCTGGGCCTTGAGATCGGCCACGCATTCATCGGGGTTGCGGGCCGGATAGGCGGCACCGGAGAGCACCGCGCGCAGCGCCTCTTCCTGGAACACGCCGGCATCGACCAGCTTCATGTCGTCGATCACCACGCCTTCCTCTTCCAGCGTGGTGGCGAAGGGCGGCATCGACCCCGGGGTTCGGCCGCCGATATCGGCATGATGCCCGCGCGACGCCAGAAAGCCGCGCAGCGTGGTGCCCGCATCGTCGAAGATCGGGGTAATGACGGTGATGTCGGGCAGATGGGTGCCGCCGTCGAACGGGTTGTTCAGCGCAATGGCATCGCCGGGCCTGAGAGCCGCGCCGCGGCGGCGCAGCACGGTCCGCACGCTTTCGCCCATCGCGCCGAGATGCACCGGGACATGCGGCGCATTCGCCACGAGATTGCCCTCGGCGTCGAACAGCGCGCAGGAGAAATCGAGCCTCTCCTTGATGTTCACGCTGCTTGCGGTGTTGCGCAGCACCGCACCGGCCTGCTCGGCGACGGCCATGAACAGGTTGTTGAACAGTTCGAGGCGCACCGGATCGAGGCTGGCGTCATCGGCGCTGGCGGCAGTCCTGATTGCGGCGCGGTGCGTGATGAGCAGGTGGTTGTGCGGGGTGATTTCGGCGCGCCAGCCGGGTTCGACGATGGTGGTGGCGTTGGCCTCGCGTAGCATTGCCGGGCCGTCCACCGTATCGCCGGCGAACAGGGCCTCGCGGTCGAATACCGGGGCGTCGTGCCAAGTGCCGCGGCTGTAGAGGCGGATATGGTCGATCGGCTCCGGCCGGCCGGACGCGCGGGCGGGCAGCATCTGCTCTGTCACCTTCTCGCCCGGCGCCACGGCCTCGACCTCGACGCTCTCGACGATCAGCGCGCGGTCCGCCGCGACGAAGCCGAACAGGCGGCGATGCGCGGCCTCGAACGCGGCGCGCATGGCAGTTGCATCGTCCAGCGTCACCGGCAGGGGCGTGTCGGTGCCGGCATAGCGCAGCTGGGCGCGGCGCAGCGTCCGCACGACGCCGGGATCGACCCCCTGCTCGGCCAGGGCGGTGGCGGCGGCGCGGGCGAGGCCGGCGGCCACCTCCTCGATCGACGCCACGGAATCGGCGCTCAGCTCGCGTTCCACCGCCTGCTCGCGCAGCACGATCTGGTCAGCCAGACCCATGCCATAGGCCGATAGCACGCCGGCGAGCGGGTGGATCAGGATGGTCCGCATGCCCAGCGCCTCGGCGACGAGGCAGGCGTGCTGACCGCCGGCGCCGCCGAAACAGGCGAGCGCGAACGCCGCCGGGTCGCGCCCCTTCTGGATCGAGATCTGCTTGATGGCCTGCGCCATATGCGCGACGGCGATGCTGATGAACCCCTCGGCGATGCGCTCCGGCGTCTGCGCGGTGCCGGTTGCGGCGGCGACTTCGGCGGCGAGCTCAGTGAATTTCTGCTGCACCACCGCGGCATCCAGCGCCTCGTCATGGGTGGGGCCGAAAATCTTCGGGAAGTGATGCGGCGCCAGCTTGCCGAGGAAGAGATTGGCGTCGGTCACGGTCAGCGGGCCGCCCAGCCGGTAGCAGGCGGGGCCGGGATTCGCCCCGGCACTGTCGGGCCCGACGCGCAGACGGGCGCCATCGAAGCCGAGAACCGAGCCGCCGCCGGCGGCGACAGTGTTGATCGACAGCATCGGCACCCGCAGTCGCACGCCGGCGATTTCGGTCTCGAGGCTTCGCTCGTAGGCGCGGTCATGAATCGCGACATCGGTGGAGGTGCCACCCATGTCGAACCCGATGATGCGGTCTATCCCGGCCATCTGCGCGGTGCGGACGGCACCGACGATGCCGCCCGCCGGGCCGGAGAGGATCGCATCCTTGCCGGTGAAGTGGTGCGCCTCGGCGAGGCCGCCATGCGACTGCATGAAGAACAGCCGCGCGCCCGGCAGGCCGGCGGCGACACGATCGACATAGCGGCGCAGGACGGGCGAGAGATAGGCATCCGCCACCGTGGTGTCGCCGCGCGAGACCAGCCGGAGCACCGGGCTGACCGCATGGCTCGCGGAGATCTGGCGAAAGCCGAGAGCGGCGGCGAGTTGTGCCAGCCGCAGCTCATGCGCCGGATGGCGCCACGCGTGCATCCGCGCGATGGCGACGCTCTCGATCCCCGCCGCCCGCGCGCCGGTCAGGGCCGCGATCGCCGCCGCTTCGTCGAGCGTCTCGATCTCGGCGCCATCGGCGTCGATGCGCCCGCCGATTTCGGCCACGCGCTCGTAGAGCATGCTCGGCAGCCGGATGTCGAACGCGAAGAGGTCGGGCCGCGCCTGGGTGCCGATCCGCAACATATCGCCCAAGCCGCGATCGGTCAGCAGCAGCACCCGCGCGCCCTTGCGCTCGAGCAGCGCGTTGGTGGCGACGGTAGTGCCCATCTTGACCGCCTCGATCGCATCCACCGGCATCGGATCGTCCTGCCCGAGGCCAAGGCAGATGCGGATTCCGGCTATCGCCGCGTCATCATAGCTGCCGCGGTTTTCGGACAGCAGCTTGAGCGTCCGCCGCGCGCCGTCCGGCGCGATCGCCACGATGTCGGTGAAGGTGCCGCCGCGGTCGATCCAGAATCGCCAGCGGGACGCGGGTTCGGATGAAGCGGTCGCCGGACCGGTCTGCATGCGGGTTCCTCCCCTGCCTGGCGCAAGCAGCGAGCGATGGCGCCATTGAAATTTTTATTGACGATTTATCGACAAATTGTCAATATCGGGCTGCAATAAAATCGAGGAGGCGGCCTTGGCGGCAAAACCCGGACGCAACGTGGCGCAGAAACCCGCAAGCAAGGCGGCGGGAGAGCCCGTGGTGTCTTCCGCGCATCTGGCGGCGGGGCGATCGCCCGGATTGTCGGCGGTGGAATTCGGCCTCAACCTCGCGACGATGGCCTATCAGCGCTGGATGGTGCGCTGCATGGCGGCGGCCGGGCTGCCGGGGCTTTCGCCGCTCGAAGTGCTGATCCTGCACACCGTCCGCCATCGCAACCGGCCGAAGCAGATCGCCGACATCATGCTCGTGCTTGACATCGAGGAGACGCATCTCGTCACCTACGCGCTGCGCAAGCTGGCGGCGGCCGGGCTGATCGAGGTCGAGCGCGCGGGCAAGGAAAAGCGCGTGAGCGCCAGCGCCGCCGGCATCGCGCTCTGCGCCCGCTACGGCGAGATCCGCGAGCGCCTGCTGGTCGAGGCGGCCGCCGCGACCGGGCCTGGCGAGGCTTCACTCGACGAGGTAGCAACGGTTCTGCGCGCCCTGTCCGGCATCTATAACCAGGCGGCGCGGGCAGCCGCGACATTCTGATAACGCAACAATCCAGCAACAGGGGGGAAATGGCAATGGCGAGCGAGACAAGCGTGGAGGAAGCCGCGACGCGCGGCGGGCTCGGCGCATTTTTCAAGGAGATGAACCCGGCGGAGTGGCGCACCTTCCGCGCCTGCGCCGGCGGCTGGGGCCTCGACGGGATGGATTTCATGATCTACCCGCTGGTGATCGGCACGATCATGCATCAATGGTCGGTAGCGCCCGGCCCGGCCGGGCTGGCGGCGACGCTGACCCTGCTGGCCTCCGCCGTCGGCGGCTGGATTGCCGGCTACGTGTCCGACCGTATTGGTCGGGTGAGAGTGCTGCAGATCACCATCCTGTGGTTCTCCGCCTTCAGTCTACTCTCTGCCCTTGCGCAGAATTTCGACCAACTCGTCATCACCCGCACCCTGCTCGGCTTCGGCTTCGGCGGCGAGTGGGCGGCCGGCGCCATCCTGATGGGCGAGGTCATCCGCCCGGCCTATCGCGGGCGCGCGGTGGGGTCGGTGCAATCAGCCTGGGCGGTGGGCTGGGGGCTTGCCGTGCTGTCGCAGGCGATCGTGTTTTCGCTGGCCCCCGCGGCGATTGCCTGGCGGGTGATGTTCGCGATCGGCGCGTTGCCGGCGCTGCTGGTACTCTATCTACGGCGCAACGTCGCCGAGCCGGCGATCGCCATCGCCGCGCGGCGGAACGCCTCGCCCGGGCTGCTGGCGATCTTCGGGCGCGAAACCCTTCTCGTCACTATTCTCGGCGCGCTGCTCTCCACGGGTGCGCAGGGCGGCTACTACGCCATCACCTTCTGGATGCCGACCTTCCTGAAGGTGGATCGGCATCTGAGCATCGTCGGCAGCACGCCCTATCTCGCGGTACTGATTCTCGGCAGCTTCGTCGGCTACCTCACGGGGGCATGGCTGTCCGACCGGCTGGGGCGGCGCATGCTGTTCTTGATCTTCTCGGCGGGCGCGATCATCACTATCATCACCTACACCCAGATCGACATCCCCAACGATGCGATGCTGATCCTCGGCTTTCCCGTCGGCTTCTTCGCCAGCGGCTATTTCTCGGGCATGGGCCCGTTCCTGACCGAGCTGTTCCCGACCCGCCTGCGCGGCTCGGGCCAGGGGTTCTGCTACAATTTCGGCCGCGGCCTCGGCGCGCTGTTTCCGGCGTTGATCGGCTTTCTCACCAAATCGGTTGGGTATGGCAACGCCATCGCGATCTTTGCGGTTACGGCCTATACCCTGTTCTTCCTCGCCGCTCTCGCCCTGCCGGAGACGCGGGGGCGCGTGCTGACCGCGTAAGGCGGCGCAGGACAGGCCGAGCGCAAGCCACGCGCGCCCGCAAGGGCGCGCGATGGTTACACGACGAGGCCGCTTTCGGCGTCGAGCAGGTGCATCCGCGCCATGTCCGGCGCGAGCGGAACGATGCCGCCACCGAAGCCGGCGCGTGCGGATCCACCTGGGCGCATGACCGGCTACACTGAGTGGGCCGGGTTGAAAGTTAGTGCAATTTCACCTCTGGCGCTGGGGACCGGTATCCGAGCGAACTGTGCGGCCTGACGATGTTGTAGTGCCACCGCCAAGCCTCGATCAGGACCTTCGCTTTCACCAGTGTGTAGAAGATCTCCCCGTTGAGTAGCTCATCACGCAGCGAGCCGTTGAAGGATTCGCAGTATCCGTCTTCCCATGGCGAACCTGGCGTGATGTACAGCGTCTTCACACTGGCCTTCCCGAGCCATTGCCGCACAGCCCGGGCGATGAATTCGGGCCCATTATCCGACCGTATATGAGCGGGTGGCCCCCTGGTGACGAACAGCTCGGCCAGAGCGCCCAGCGCATCCTCACTCCTGAGCCGTCGCGCGACCGGCAGGGCCAGGCACTCCCGGCTGGCATCGTCGATGATCGACAGGATCCGGAACTTGCGGCCATCGTGGGCCCGCCTTCCACAAAATCGTAGGACCATACGTGGCCGGGATACTCAGGCCGCAGCCGGATACATGACCCGTCATTGAGCCAGAGGCGTGAGCACTTCGGCTGCCTTTGCGGCACCTTGAGACCTTCGCGCCGCCAGATCCGCTCGACCCGCTTGCGGTTCACATGCCATCCCGCATCTTGCAGCAAGGCCGTCACCCGCCGATAGAAGTAACGACCATATTGCCGGGCCAGGGCGATGATGTCCCCGGTCAGGGCCGCCTCGTCATCCGCCCCGCGTGGCACCTTGCGCTGCGTCGATCGATGCTGTCCGAGCACGCGGCACACCCGCCGCTCGGAGACAGACATCGTTCCTCTGATGTGATCGATACAGCGCCGGCGCCGCGCGGGGCTCAGAAGTTTCCCCGTGCCGCCTCCGTCAGGATCGCCTTGTCCAGCGACAGATCGGCCACCAGACGCTTCAGCCGGGCGTTCTCCCGCTCCAGTTCCTTCATGCGACGCGCCTGGTCCATCTTGAGGCCGCCATACTCCTTGCGCCACCGATAATAGCTCTGCTCGGTAACGCCGATCCGACGGCACGCATCCGCAACCGTCCCGCCCTGCGCCAGAACAATCTCAGCCTCGCGCAACTTGCGATGATCTCTTCCGGACCAATCAGAACGGGGCAGATCAGCTTTTGCCGTATAAACTTCACCGAAAACACTCCCGGCCGCCCCATCCGCAAAGGGCGACCTTACAGGTGGCCAGTTTTTACACCGCCACGCAGCGCAAAATGCCGCCGCTACGTGGCCTACTTCTCTACCGCCACGTACAGCGTCGTACTGTGTATCCTCTCCTTCGGATTGCTTCACGTCCGATCGGCCCCACCGAACTCCCAAAGCGGCGTCTCACCGAAGATAATCCCGCTGAAGCACATGCCCGAACCAGCGATGCCGCGCCCCGCGGACCACTCCGTACACCCCGAAAAACAAACCGATCAGCGAAAGGAAGGCGGCCAAACCGCTGTCGAACTCCTGATGATCTGGATTATAGAAGCCGTAATGAAACATTGCTCCCAGCGCCACCAGAAACACGATGATCTGAAGGGGCAGCGTGATGATCGTCCATCATTTCAGGATGGGAATTACGATCATGTGCTTTCGAAGCGCCCCGAAATAGGCGAAGACCATGGCCAGAATACCGCCGCTGACACAGCCGATGGTCATAAGGTCGCCGTCAAAATGGATGCTGCCGCGAAAAATCAGAATCGATCCTGTCATGAACGTGAACGCGGAACACGCGACGGCAAAGAACAGATATCCTCCGAACAAGCGTGCCTCCCACTGCCGCTCTCCGAACGATGAAGCCGGGCCAGACCGAGGATCTCTCATCGTTCGGCCTTTTTCGACCTGACATGCGTCCCGCCGATCAGATGCATGGTGATCCGTACCGAGCTGTGTATCCTTACCTTCGGATCGCCGTGCATCCGGTCAGCTCCGCTGAACCGTTCCGCCGCATAGGGTGTGGATAGCTGCGGCGCCACACCTGCGGCAATCCGCCCGGTACCCGAATAAAGCCACATGCCAATCGCGTCGACATCGCCCATGACACCGTCCTTTATGTCGTGCCAGTTGACCACGTCATTGACCAGCGACAGGCCGTCACCGGGCGCGCCCATCAGCCTCAGCCGGTTGAAATCCCGCCCGACCTCGACCAGAGACTCTCGCATTTCGTGAACGCTCCTTTTCAGAAACGCATAGGAATCGCGAAGTGCCGCATCGCCCTCGGCGCCAATGAACGCTTCGGTCGCCCGCATCTCGCGCAGCACCGCTTTGCCATGCGTGATCATCTGCGACCGCAGATCGCTCACAAGCCGTATTTTCCCGGACAATCTGAACAACTCCCAGATATCGCGGCCGACTGCGGGCAGGGCAATCACCGGTCCCCACGTCTCGATGGGATTATAGAGTGCATGACTCTTGACTGGCTGTTCAGCACGATTACCGCCGGTCAATCTATCTCTGGCTTCCGGTATTGTCATGGCCCCGTCTGCAGCCAGAAAGGCAATCGCATCCAATGCCTCCACGCCCAGAAACGTGATCAGGCATATGGCTCCCGCCCCGACGGCGATATCCGCAACCACTCCCACCACAACAGCAATCGCCGTAGTAAAGGCCTCGAGCGCCATATAGGCAACCACGGTGTCGGTTGTATCCACCAGGCCATCGAGCCGATCGACGGCGTTTTCCGGGCGTGACCGACCTCCTCCACCATCATTTCTGAATAGCCGCTAGGATGGGGCAACGCTGGCTGGAGCATGGTGCACGCATCGCCTTCCTGCCAGACGATTCCCATTTTTGTCGTGCGGGCAAAGCCAAATTTCTTCCGAATAAGAGCGTTGATCCCGTTCTTTGCCTCTACCGAATTACGAAACGGTCCATATGAAATCACACTACCCTTCCGCCGGACGTCCGGCGCGGCTACCGAGTCCGACTGAGCTGCTGCCGATTTTATGGGCAATAAATTAGCATAGCCTGGGCCTTAAACTCCATGAGGGTGACATAGCCGATCTGGATGAAGAAGTATTGCCGCGGCGCCAGACGGCCATCCTCAACGCATCTATGACCAGCGCAGCGTCGCGCTCTGTCTTCATCGACCAGCCGATGATGCGTCTGGAGAAGAGACAATGAACCACGGCCACGTACAGTCATCCTGCGGTGGCCCAAATATAAATGAAGCGAACCTGCCATTTTTAGGTTGGCCGGGCGGCGGAGAACTCCCGATCAAGGATGTTGTCGGGATCATCGCGCGCCCGCCTTTGTCCTTCGCCTAGGCGCGGCGCTTCGGGCGCGCCGGGAAGCCGTTCTCGAGCATCAGCCGCTCAACACGGTGCTGGCCGCAGACCAGGCCCTCTTCACGTACATCACTCCACGCGCACCATAGGACCTGTCACCGGCCTTGACGCTCATGCCCATCGCCAACGAGAGTTTCTCGTCGTGCTCGGCAGCATACGAGCATCAACTCTCGGTGGTTTCATATCCCCGCAACCACCTTAACTTGCTCCTGAATACAGCCCTCCCGTAAAGTATCCGCCGCACGCTCTTTGCCACACAGCCGCCACTCCGATTCAGGCAGGCGCTTGAATGCGTTCGGCCAAACTTCAACTCTGGCCACTCATCGGGGGCCGGCCAATCCATAGTTCCTGCATGATTTATGCGTATGCCCGGGTCTCCACCGATGGGCAGAGCGTGGTCGCCCAGGTCACCCATCTGAAAGCCGCCGGCTGCGGGAAGGTCTTCTAGGAAACTGCTAGCGACGCGACGCCAGGACCGACGGCGTCCAGCTCCGCAAGGTGATCGACGGGCTGGAGGCCGATGATACCATCAATGGTCACCCGGCTCGACCGCCTGGTCCGCTCAACCCGATATCCTCTACGCACTTGGAGCCCCACTTGCCGGATCGCTCATCTCCGAAAACTCGTCGCCGGCGGGCAGTCGGATCGCCCAGAAATGGAATCCGGACATGACCGCTCATCGCCGAATAAGCTCTTGATGAAACAGCCAAACAATTCACTTTGGCTCGAAATTCCGAGCCGCCGATAGATATTTTTCCGATGAATTTTGACGGTGCCTTCGGTGCTGCCAATAATTGTGCTGATCGAGAGCGTGCTGTGGCCGCGCAGGATGAGCTGGACGATCCGGCGCTGTTGATAAGTCAGATAATCCTGCGCGAATCGAGCGAAAGCCGCTTCCAGGCCGCCGCCGGGTGGGCTTACCGGAGCGCTGCTGTCGAGTTGCCGCCAATGGCTGCGCAGCGCCTCGCGTACTATAGGTTCAAACGCGCGCAGACGGCTCATTTCGCCCTCGTTGAATGGCGGCCGCCCCGTTTTGCGCATCAGCGAATAGGCGGCGGTGAAGCCACAGGGCAGCGGCACCAGAAATCCGATTTCCTCGACCAAAGACCCCGGTTCGAGCGAAATACAAGGGTGGACCTCGGACGAACCGTAAAAATCCGACTGGAAAAAATCATCTGGTGCGAGTTCGCGCATCCGCCAAAGTCCGGGTGAATGACCGTGTACGCTGGCGGTATAGAACGGATCAAGCAGATAGGCGCCGCGCAGGTAGGCATCGAGCGCCTCGTGTGTCGCGTGTGCACCATAGCCATTGTGTAGCAGGCGCGGACATTCGCCGTAGGGATAGCCGAAGACTACGGAGAGATCGAAATCCGCGATAGATTTCAGCACCTGATCAAGCGTGAGCAGCAAATCTGGCGTCCCGATTCGCCCAATTACAGCTGCGATCGTGTCAGCTTCGCGTGCCACCGGCATATTAGCGGCCGGTTCATCTGGATATCCGGTCATCCGTCACTCCTAGATCCCTGCAGCCCTCGTATCCCTTTCGGGATATAGCGAGTTTTATCCGGCGACGTCACAAATTCATCATATCATAACCCGCCTCTCAAAGAGCGGAAGATCGTCAGGAGCGAGGCGCGCTTAGGGGTGCTCACGTCAGCTTACCCGGTGCCTTCATCGAATTTTGGGAGACCGATCATGTCCGAACGACCCGATGATATCCGCGTACTCGATCAAGATACAGCGACGCTGCACCAAATGGGTTATGCTCAAGAACTTGCCCGCCGAATGCGGACGTTCCAAAACTTCGCGATATCTTTCTCGATTATTTGTATCGTCTCCGGCGGCATCAACTCGTTCAGCCAAGGTATTGCAAGCGTGGGCGGCGCCTCGATAGGTATCGGCTGGCCACTCTCCTGCCTATTCTCGCTGTTTTTCGCGATTGCGATGGGGCAGATCGGCTCGGCCTATCCGACGGCGGGTGGGTTGTATCACTGGGGTTCGCTGCTCGGCGGTCGGTTTCTTGGCTGGATAACCGCCTGGTTCAATCTGATCGGGCTGATCACCGTGCTTGCAGCCATCAATGTCGGCACTTATTTGTTTTTGCTGGGGGCGCTCGCGCCGGC
Organism: Acidiphilium sp. JA12-A1; assembly: GCF_000724705.2. Taxonomy (NCBI): domain Bacteria; kingdom Pseudomonadati; phylum Pseudomonadota; class Alphaproteobacteria; order Acetobacterales; family Acidocellaceae; genus Acidiphilium; species Acidiphilium sp. JA12-A1. The sequence continues at coordinate 7,164 of NZ_JFHO01000039.1, read as the reverse complement.
GCTGGGGATCGACACCGCCGCCCTCACACCCAGCATCCCGACCGGCTACAGTATCCTGACCCAGACAATAATCGTCGGCTGCATCACGCTAAGCCAAGGATTAGTCAACCATCTCGGGATCAGGCTCACCTCGAAACTAACCGATTTTTCTGGCTATCTGATTTTTGGCAGCGCTATTGCGCTCACCGTCGCCTTGCTCGCCTATGCGCCGCATCTCGACCTTTCGCGACTCTGGACCTTCGCGAACTACAGCGGCAAGGCCGGCGGCGGTACCTGGCCGCACACCGGCAACCTCACCTATCTGTTCCTGCTCGGCCTCCTATTGCCGGCTTACACCGTTACTGGATTCGACGCTTCGGCACACACTGCCGAGGAAACCATTAACGCCGCTCGCTCGATTCCGCGGGGCATGATCCATTCCGTGGTCTGGTCCGGCTTATTCGGCTGGGTCATGCTCTCGGCTGTGATTCTTGCGGTGCCGAACATGGACAAGGCCGCGGCACAAGGCGGTAACGCGTTTTTCTGGATCATGGATCACGCGATCCCGGTCGGGCTGAAGTTGCCGCTTTATATCGCTATTGCGATTGCACAGTACCTCTGCGGTCTCGCTACCGTCACCTCTGCAAGTCGCATGGTCTTTGCCTTTTCGCGTGACGGCGGGCTGCCAGGTTCACGCTATCTGCGCAAAGTGAGTCACAGTTTCCGTACACCGATGATTGCGATTTGGGTGGTCTCTTTGCTCTCGATCGGCTTCACGGTCTATGCACCGGTCTACACCACGATCGCGGCGGTCTGCGTGATCTTCCTCTATATTTCCTATCTACTGCCAATAGTCGCGGGACTGATCGCCTACCGGCGCAGCTGGACGCAGATGGGGCCGTTCGATGTCGGGCCGCTCTATCCGGTGTTCGCAGTGCTCGCAATCATCGGTGCTGCCGTGCTGCTCTATGTCGGTGTGCAGCCACCGAACAATCAGGCGCTGACCGTAACCCTTGGCGTGCTGGCGCTGACCACCGTTATCTGGTTCGGCTTCGAGCGCAAACGCTTTCAGGGACCGCCGATCAGCCGCGAGCAGATCGCCGAGCGTGCCCAGCTGATCACGCTGGAAGAACAAGCACTGGAAGGGAGCGGAGACTGAACATGCCGACACTGACGAAAGGGTGGATGCTATGAGCGGGCGGTTGGCTGGTAAGATCGCGGTCGTCAGTGGCGGTGCAGGAGGTTGCGGGCGGGCGGCATCGGTGCTGTTCGCCAGCGAAGGGGCGAAGATCGGCATCGTCGATCTGCCAGGCAGCGACGGCGAAGCCTTGGCCACAACACTGCGCGAGGCGGGGCATGAAGCGGTGTTCGCCGCCGCCGACGTGTCGGATGAAGCCGCAGTTACAGCCGCCGTTGGCACGGTGAGCGACGCTCTTGGGCCAATCACCGTGCTGTTCAACCACGCCGGTACCCTGATCGTTAAGCCGTTTCTCGACACTACGGCCGAAGAATGGGACCGGCTGATGGCGATCAACGTGCGCAGCATGTTCCTGATGACCCGTGCGGTGCTGCCGCAGATGATCGCGGCGGGCGGGGGTAGCATCGTTTGCACCTCCTCGATCTCGGCGGTCGCGGCGACGCCGGGCGAGGTGCTCTACGATACCACCAAGGGTGCCTGTCACATGTTCGCTCGCGCGATTGCGGTGGAATATCGCGACCGCAACATCCGCTGCAACGCGGTTTGCCCCGGTTTCATTCGAACAGCTCATGGCGAACGGGAACTTGATCTGCTTTCCGGCATCGGCGTCGATGTTTCTGAGGCGGCGATCGCGGCGCAGCAAGGGCGGATGTGCCGACCGGAGGAGGTCGCGCAAGCCGCCTTGTTCCTTGTTGGCCCTGAGGCGAGCTTCATTAGCGGCGCCCATCTGTTCGTCGACAATTGTTTTACCTCGATCTGAGCGAAGGTGTTCATGTCAGCGTTCGAAAAAGGTGGTCTCTGGAGAAACTGGGTCGGCAACCAATCCTGTGTGCCGCTCTATAAGGGGGCTCCCGCTAGCGAGGCCGAACTGGCCGAAATGATGGCCCGAGCCCATGCGCAGGGTTTGAACATCCGCTGCGCTGGCTCGGGTCATTCCTTCACTCCTATCGTCGCAACCGGCGGGCTGCTGCTCACCCTCGCCGGCATGACTGGCATCCGAACCATCGATACCGAACGCCAGCGCGTCACGGTGAGCGCCGGCACGCGGATCAGCGCGGTGGGTCGGGCGCTCAAGGCGGCCGGGCTGTCGCTGGTCAACCAGGGTGATATTGACACCCAAGCGGTGGCCGGCGCGCTCTGCACCGGCACCCACGGCACTGGGGCACGTCTGTCGAATATGGCCTCGCAGATTGTCGCCATGCGGCTGGTGCAGCCGGATGGTGCTATCCTCACCGTAGATGAACGTGACATGGGCATGCTGCACGCATCGCGGGTCGCGGTCGGCACGCTCGGAGTGATTTCGGAAATCACCCTGCAAGCGATGCCGGCCTACAATCTGCACGAAAGGCTCTGGCGCGACGATTTCGAAACTTGCATGGAGCGCTACGATGAACTCGCCGCCACCCATCGCCATTTCGGCTTCTTCTGGTGCCCGGTGCCGGAAAGCCGCCACCTCTACTGCCTCCCTGACACCGCGGCAGTTTCCAGCACGAATAAGACTGCCGATGTCTGCGAGATGAAAGTGATGGACATTACCGAGGCCCCGCCGACGGAGGGTGCGTTCGAGCGCATCGCCTATAGCTCGGATATCTATCCGATCGAATACGTACCGAACTTCCACGAACTTGAATACGCAGTGCCGGCCGAACACGGGAAGGATGCCCTGCGTGATGTACGCGAGCTGATGCTGACCAAACACACAAACTGCATCTACCCGATCGAGTTTCGCTTCACCGCGGGCGATCCGGCGTGGATGAGCCCGTTCCATCAGCAGGACAGCGTTACTTTGTCGGTCTCCGGAGGGCCAGGGATCGATTACTGGGACTATCTGCGCGATGTCGACGCGATTTTACGCCGCTACAATTCGCGACCACACTGGGGCAAGATGCACTTCCTTGATGCCGAGGACGTCACCGCCCTCTACCCCAAGGCCGAAGATTTCCGCGCACTCCGCCGTCAGATGGATCCGGGTGGTGTATTCCTGAATGATCATCTGCGCGCACTGTTCGGCTGAGCGACGAGGCCGACACCCAGCAGATCTGGGGCTGGCAACGGCAAGCCCACGAAGGGCACTGTAAAAGGAACGTTGCTCGAACCAATCTCGCTTTTTGGGCGATGGCTATGGCAGAGCTGACGTTTGTGCTTTGTGCTCGGAAAGAATTACGGTCGTTTGAACCTTGCGCACGCCGGGAAGGGCCTGCAGCTTGTCCGCCAGGTCGGACAAGGACGCAGCAGATGCCACTGAAGCGACGAGAACGGCATCCTGATCACCTGCTATTGAATAAACTCGTTCGACCACCGGCCATGACAGGAGTTGATCCACCACAAGGCTGCAGGGTCGAACAGCGATCGAAATTGTAATCAGGGCCGATATTCCGCCATCCACATGGGGTGCCAACTCCGCCGAATAGCCCAGGATGATGCCGTCGCTTTCCAAGCGGGCGATCCGAGCCTGAACCGCCGTCCGGGAGAGTTTGAGTGCTCGCGCGATTGAGGCTGTCGAGCGGCGTGCGTCATGCCGCAGGAAGCCGACGATTTTACGATCAATCTCGTCTAATCGCTTGCCCAATCGGTTCATTGCGCACTTTCGAAGTGTCGCCAATCACGACGATTCGCAATCTTGTCCATATCACGATGCTATAGCATCTCCCGGACGTCAGGAGGAGATGGAGATGAACATCGTCGAGGCAGATACGTTCACGGGTAAGCGGGCTTGGGATGCGATCGCAATTGCTGAATTGGATGGAGTCACCGTGCGGCTGCATTGGACCGACAAGCCCTATATTTGGCATGTCAACGATGGGCCGGAAATATTTGTCGTGCTGGACGGAATAGTTGACATGGAAGTCGGAAAGGACCGAGCAGAATGGGTATTGAGGCTGACTGCGGGTTCCATTTTCTATGCGGAAGAAGGCGAAGCTCACCGAGCCGTACCGACTGGGGCAGCGCGCGTGCTAGTCATTGAACGCACGGGAAGCGTCTGACGTCGGCTACTCTCCGCGCATCACCACAGCCTTTAGAGGACGTCGTCTAGCTCAGCAGGCGTCGATGCGTCGGCAACTCCGGGCGCCGGCCCATCTGGTCGGCCTTGCCTAAGGCAGCCAATATTAGCATTTCCAGTTCTGGAGGGCGCATTGCGGACACCAGGCGGTCAGTGGCGCCACTCTGCCGACATTCATATTCCCCGCACAAATTGCCCGGGCGTCACGCCGGTCATCTGGCGAAATCTTGCTGTGAAGTGGCTCTGACTGCTGAAGCCACAAAGTGCAGCCACATCGCTCACCGCCATGCCGCCCGAGAGAATTTCTTTTGCCCGTTCGATCCGGCAGCGAAGCACGAACGCGTGCGGACTCTCGCCCGTAGATCGGCGGAATGCCCGCGCGAAATGGTGGGGACTGAGCCCAGCACAGGACGCAAGATCCATGACTGAAAGGGGAGCGGCCAGATGGGCTGCGATGAATTCGGATACGCGTCGTAGCGCCGCTGGGGAAAGTCCGCCCCGGGCTTCCAGCGCCCGAGGCCCGCGTTCGGTTAAACGACTGATGAGATACGCAAGCAACGTCTGTGCGGCATGGCTTATCGCCACTCGCTCTGACGGCTCGTTCCAGTCGAGAGGTAACACGACCTGACGCATGACCGATTCGATCACCGGGTCCTGGAAATAGGGAACATCCAGAAGATGCACTCGATCAGGATCGGCGTCGATAGTGGCAACGACGGCACGGTCGAATGCCTGTCGCGAGATGTAGAGGTGCAGCATGCGGATTGGGCCACTGACCTCCCATTCGGAAGAAGCTCCCCGCGGCATGAGGCAGAGGCTCCCCGGTCCGAAGCTGGGCACAGCGGCCTCTCCAGGCCTCCGCCGGAACGCGAGACCACCCGAAACGTACAGGCTCAGCGTGTGATGGCTCGGCGTTTCGTATCGCGCCGTCGCGTCCTCATTCCGATCCCACAATGCTCCAGCGAGGCCGTCGCCGAACGTGGCGGCAGCGCGAAGCGGCACGCCTGCGCTGGCGAGATGGTCGTAGACTGAGTGGCCGGCAAGATTGAGCATTGCGAATGCGTTCCCTGGACGCAAAGGACCAGAGCGCGGCGGCGCCAGCAATAGTGTCTCACGCGGGGCTGATAGAAAACAGCAAGAATCTGACAACCGCAGGCCGAGCCTGACAGACAGGACTGCAAGATCGCTCCATGATCGGGATACGCCAATCGCTTCCGGAGTTGTGACCATATGCAGGTGTTCCTGTTCCTAATTGTTTCGATCGCGTGGGGTCTCACCTGGTATGCGATTCACCTTCAGCTCGGTCTCACGCCGGATGTGGTCTCGGTCTTCTGGCGTTTTGCGCTTGCGGCTGCGGGCACGTGGTTAATCCTGTTGGCGACCCGGAAAGTCAGGCGGGTCCGCCCAAGGCAGCACTTCTGGTTCTCGGCGATGGGCCTGACGCTCTTCTCGGGAAACTTCCTCCTCTTCTATTCTGCGGAACACGACATTCCGAGCGGGTTGGTTTCCGTCATTTTCAGCATGGCGACAGTCTTCAACGTGCTGAACCAGTGGCTTTTCCATAAAATACGCCCCGGGTGGCGCGTTCTGGTAGGCGGAGTATTAGGTATCGCCGGAGTGGGGCTACTCTTCGCAGACCAAGTCACGGCACCGGGTGGAACCCACTACGTCCGGGGTGTGCTGTTGGCCATGGCGGGAACCTGCTCGTTTTCGTTGGGAAATCTTGCCTCACGCCGCGCAACGGCCGATGGCACCAACCTGCCCAATGCAATCGCTCGCGGGATGAGCTGGGGCGCGTTAATCCTAGCCTCGGTGGTCTTCATCGGTGGCTACAGATACATGCCGCACGTCTCGGCGGCCTATTTGGGTGGCCTGGCTTACCTTGTGCTTATCGGGTCAATCGTTGGTTTCTTTGCCTACCTGTCACTCGTTGCCAGGATCGGCCCGTCGCACGCTGCCTACGTCACGGTTATTTCGCCGATCATTGCGCTCGTTTTATCCTCCATACTCGAAAGCTATGCCTGGACGTGGCGTGCATTGCTTGGCGTGCCGTTCATCTTGGCGGGAAACCTCGTGATCTTTGCGCCGATACCGCTCGCGGGAATTGCCAAGACTCCCGCTTTGGAAACCCCAGACAGAGTCAATTCTACTTAACCCCCTGTGTCCGCTATCCTGCAGGTCATGCCCAAAGCCGGACAAGCCGGAATCCTGGAAAATTTTGGACGCCGAGAGCATACGAAAGTCCCCTGGAAGAACGCACCCGCCATCAGCAGGCATCGTGCCCCCCCGTTTTTCACGTCGGCTTGGGCCATCATCTCCTGGTGCGACTGCCGACCACCAATGGCAGCTTACCTAGTTTTTCCACTCCAAAGCCGCCAGTGCGCTCCCGTGAAGAGTTTCGGGCGCCGTGAGGCGTACGAAAGTCCCCGAGGAAGGAACCCGCGGTGAGCGAGCACTGGCCTATGGGGAATTCGATTTTGGGCTGGTGGGCTGGATGTATCGCTTGGTACGGCTGTCGGGCTGGTGACTGGCGGCGACGCGAGGCTGGTGCACGGCGTGGTGGTGTTTTCTGGTCGGGTCGTCGTCGGATGAGGCGATTGGATCAGGGTTTGCCGCCACGGGCGCAGGATTGGCGGTTGGCCGAAGCACGGTGGCTGCGGCGCTGGTAGCGAGTTGCGGATGTCGTCTGCGCCGGGTCACGGCGAATGTATTCCGGCGGATGACGTGCGCTGCGGTGGGGCCCTGGGCTGAGACCAGCGGGCGAAGGTCTCGACGATGATCATGTGGCCGCCGCAGCACGGGCACGGCGGACGGGTATCGAGCACTTCTTCCGGCCTGTTATCATCGGGTGGAGATGCTGCGACGGCGAGCAGTTCGCGTGCGTGCGCGAGATTGGCCTTGCGGGTGATGCCGGCGAGCAGGCCGTAGTGGCGGATGCGGTGGAACCCACGAGGCAGGACGTGGAGCAGGAAGCGGCGGATGAACT